>NZ_JBHYKH010000131.1:3783-15326 GCF_042741275.1 Streptomyces sp. NPDC058964 | reverse complement strand
AAAACGGCCCGGGGACACGCCGCGCGGGGGGCTAGACGGGCCGCCGCGCCCATCGCCGTGTCAGGTGGCGTGGGCGTGGCGGCCGCCTCCGTGGTCGTCGGCCGGGTCCGCGACCCCGGCCGCAACGTGCCGCGCGCCACCGTCTACGGCACCCTGGTCTGCGCCGTCATCTACATCCTGGGCACCCTCGCCGTCTTCGGCACCGTCTCGCACAGCAAGCTCGGCTCCGCCTGTCACCGGGGGCCCGCCCAGTAAGGCAGCCGCCCGTCCGACCCCATCCTGGCGGTCGACATCTCGGATCGCCGTTGAACGGCCGCGTCCATGGGAGCAAAGACTTCTGGTACTCGCACCGCCTGGCTGTGCTCGGGCAGCCGCGCGTGGGTCATCCGGTCCTGTGGCCCCACTGCGGGCCGGCCAGGTCCCACTGCGTGCCCCACCAGTCGGTGCGCCGCCGGTCGAGCCGCCACCGTGCGACGGCTCCGGCACCGAAGACGATGCCCGCGAACGCGAGCGCGGCGGAGAGGGCCAGGAGGCCGGCTTCAACAGCCGCTTCCCCCGGGCTCGGCGGCTCGGCGGTGGCCTCGCCCCGGCCGTCCGTCCAGACCACGGTCCCGGACCCGGCCTTCCGCCCGGTGTCCACCAGCGTCATGCCGGTGTGGACGGACCCGTCGGCCTCCGTCCAGCGGACCCGCGCCTCGGCCTTGTCGCCCGCCCCGGGCTCCGACACGCTTTGCGGGACGTCGGCCAGGAGCACAGCGTGCACGGAATGCCGCTCGGCGCGCTGGCGCGCGAACACCTCGTCAGCGGCGTGGGCCGTGACCAGGCCAGCGACCGTGCCCCCGACCGCGATGACCGCCCACACGGCCAGTACGATCCACGCCTCGACGATGTCGTCGCGCCGTCGCAGCGGATTGCTCCGCCACCGCCACAGCCACTTCCTCGTACGCCCGCCGCCCATTGGCCCCAACCTCCTCCTCGGCATCATGCTCACGAAGCGTGACACTCCAGAGCGTGCCCCGGTATGGGCCGGCCAGGCGGCACCGGAGGGCCGGCCGGGGTTCAACTCGCCTCCGGTCTCGGGCCGTTCGGCCCTGTTCCGCGCACGACCGGAGGCACGGCGTCGTTGCAGCAGCGCGTACGCGCTGCATCGGTGAGGCAGAGTGTGCGAGGCGTTGTGGCGTCGGCACAGCAGCCGCCTCCCCTTCTCGGGTCGGCCGCTGCGCTCGCATCTGCGCAACGAACTTGGTGAAGCCACCGGGTGGAGGGCGCATGGCTCTGGTTACCCGCCACCCCCAGGCGGAGCACCTGCTGCCCTTGACGGTCAAGGCCGAGCACCACAACCGAATCGTCCCGCGCGCGACGCAGAGCAGCTGCTGGACGCAATGAGATCTTGAACCGGGCCCTGAGGCGGGCTCGCCGGGGGCGGCACTCAATCAAGGGCTCGCCAGTCGCCAGCCTGCTGGCCCGGACTTCAGACCACGACGGACTCCGGTGTACGGGCCAGCGCCTCGCCCAGGCTGGGGTGGAGCTCGAAGACGCCGGCCAGGCCGACGGCGCGCAGGATCCGCCGCAGGCGGACGCTGTCGGTGACCAGCCGCAGCCGGCCGTGCCGTGCCGCGGCCCGGTTCCGTGCCCGGCACAGGACCCCCAGACCGGTGCAGTCGATGAAGGCCATCGAGCGCAGGTCCAGCACCAGATCGGGGTGCGGTCCGGCGGTCAGGTCCTCCAGCCGGGCCGCGAGGGACGGCGCCGTAAGGAGGTCGATCTCGCCGCGCAGTGCCACGACGGTGGTGCCGCCGACGGTGCGTTCCGTGTGGTGGGGCGCGGGCCTTGTGTCGATTTCGGGCATGGTCCGAGACAACAGGCCACGGAGAGGCGAGGGAAGGGCCGACCGGCCCCAGCCGGCCTCGCGGAACGGGCCGACACCATGTCCCGGCCGGGGGCGGCGTGTTCCGTGGGCGGGCATCAGGGCGCGTGCCGTGCGGGTGCCGGATCCGGGTGGACTCGGGGCTGTTCTCCGGCACGGCCGGGACCGATGGCTCCTCTGTCCGCGCTGTCCCTCGGGCTGAGACGACCTGACACCGCACACCCGCGGTGCCCGGCGAACGACGGACCGACTGGAGCTCGTCGTCACCGGCCCGGCCACGGTCGTGACCGACCCCGCAGAGCACGAGCGGCCGGCCCGCACCGGCACGCGCTCCTGGGTGCCCTCGCCCCAGGAGGTCTTCGTCCGCATCCATCCGGAGCTGCCGGTCGGGCGCGGGCTCGTCGACGGCCGCACGCCGTACGGGGGCGCCCGCCGAGCTCACGGACGAGGAACTGAAGACGCGGGACGCTCACTGGCGTGCCGCGAACTACCTGGCCGTCGGCCAGATCCACCTCATGGCCCACCCCCCGCTGACCGAACCGCTGCGCCCGGAGCACGTCAAGCCGCGGCTGCTGGGCGACTGGGGCACCTCACCGGGCCTGAACCTGGTGCACACCCACCTCGACCGTGCCATCAAGGCCCGTGGCCTGGACGCCCTGTGTATTTCGGGCTCCGGTCACGGCGGACTCGCCGTCCTGGCCAACTCCTGGCTGGAGGGCACCTACACCGAGACCTACCCCGACATCACCCGTGACGTGGACGGTACAGGGAGGCTCTGCAAGCAGTTCTCCTTCCCCGGCGGGGTCCCCAGCCACGTCGCCCCGGAGACGACGGCTCCATCCACGAGGGCGGCGAACTCGGCTACGTGCTCGCGCATGCCTACGGCGCAGCGCTCGACAACCCGGATCTGCTGGTCACCTGCGTGATTGCCGACGGCGAGGCGGAGACCGGGCCGCTGGCCGCCTCCCGGCACTCCAACGAGTTTCTCGACCCGGTGAACGACGGCGCCGTCCTGCCGGTCCTCCCCCTCAACGGCTACAAGATCGCCAACCCGACCGTGCTGGCCCGGCTGCCCGAGGCCGAACTCGACGAGCTGCTGCGGGGCTACGGCCACGACCCGATCCACGTCACCGGCGACGACCCGGCCGCCGTCCACCACGCGATGGCCCACGCCATGGACACCGCGCTGGACCGCATCGAAGGCTTCCGGCAGGCCGCCCGCGGGGCCGGCGCGACCGACCGCCCGCGCCGGCCGGTGGCCGTCCGCGTCTACCTGCCGCCGGACGCCAACACCCTGCTGTCCGTCGCGGACCACGCCCTGCGCAGCCGCGACTACGTCAACGTCGTCGCCAGCAAGCAGCCCTGCCACGACGGGCTGTCGATGGACCGGGCGAAGGTCCACTGCGCCCGCGGCGCGGGCATCTGGGAGTGGGCGGGGACCGAGAGCGGGGAGCGGGAACCGGACGTCGTCCTCGCCTGCGCGGGCGACGTGCCCACCCAGGAGGTGCCGGCCGCCGCCCAACTGCTGCGCCGGCACCTTCCCGAGCTGGCCGTGCGAGTGGTCAATGTCGTCGACATCGCCCGGCTGCTGCCGAGCGAGGAACACCCGCACAAGATGAGCGACTTCGAGTTCGACAGCCTGTTCACCCCGGACAAGCCGGTCATCTTCGCCTAGCACGGCTCCCCGTGGCTGATCCACCGTCTCGCCCACCGCCGCACCGGCCACCGCAACCTGCACGTGCGCGGCTACGAGGAGATCGGCACCACGACCACGCCGTTCGCCATGGTGGTCCGCAACGACCTCGACCGCTACCGCCTCGTGATGGACGTCATCGACCGCGTGCCCGGCCTCGCGGTGCCCGCCGCCGTACGCCGGCGGATGGAGGACGCCCGCCAGCGCCATCACGACTGGATCCGCGAACACGGCACCGACCTGCCCGAGGTCGCCGACTGGACCTGGGACGGCTGACCGGACCACGGGACGTCGCAGTGCCTCGCCGGCCCCGCTGTCGCGCGCGAGAGCGGGGCCTTGGCGCTCCCATGCGGGTCGGTTCCTGTTTGTCGGTCGCGCAGCCGGTGGCGGCAGCAGCTCAGTAGAGGGAGCCGGGCCAGGCGGATGCCACCGCTGCGATGACGCCCACGTCCAGCAGTACGCCGACGCTGAGCCACGGGTCGAACCAGAGCGCCTTGAGCACCAGCCCGCTCGCCGCCGCGACCAGCGCGGCCGTGGGCCACCAGCCGCTGCCCGCGAGCACCCCGGCGCCGGCGACGGCGTACACCAGGGCGGTGTACCAGGCGATGGCCAGCGCCGTGGCCCTGGCCGGCGCGGCGGAGACATGGGCGGCGGTCAGCGCCCAGGAGTGTCCGGGGTCGAACGGGGACGGCTGGTCGGGCCGCTGGGGTGCCGTCCACACGCCGGGGTGCAGCAGCCCGTGCACGATCAGGAACGCCCCCACCACAAAGGTGGTCATGACAGCTCCGCCGGTCCGTCCGGTTCGGTGCCGCCCAGGTCGAGCCGGAACGGCGGGTACACGTCGGTCATCAGGGCGACGTAGGCGGCGACCCGCAGCACCCACCGGTTCAGGCCGACGATCAGGTCGAACAGATCCTTCGGGTACGTCTCGGTGAAGGCGAGGGTCACGGCGGCGATCAACGCCAGCACGGCGACGAGGCCGCCGGCCCACCAGCCGAGGTGCCAGCCGCCGAGGAAGAAGCCGATGACGATGTAGTGCGGGATGGCCAGCAGCCACCACTTCACGAGTACCAGGCCGCGGGAGAGCTGTTCGGGGTAGGTGATGTCCAGCCGGGCCGGGTAGTCGGGTTCCTCGCCCAGGCTGAACGGCGGATAGCGGTCGGTGCCCAGCGCGCCGTACGAGTAGAAGGCGACCCGCCAGCTCCAGCGCAGCACCCCCAGGTTGAAGTCGAACAGGGTGCGCGGATAGCGGCCGGTGAACAGGATGGCGAAGAACGCAATCACGCTCACCACGGTGAACGCGATCCACAGGAAGAACAGCACCACGTAGTGCGGGACGAGAAGGATCCACTTCACGAGCCACAGCCACCGGGACAGCGGCGCATCCAGCACCGCGTTCACCCGGACCGGACGCTCCGGTACTCCGGCAAGGGTCGTCATGGCGATCAGCTCCTTCGGCTTGCGGACCCGTTCCCACCGGACGGGTTTGGGCCTGCTGCCAGCCTCACGGGTGCCCGGGTGCCGCCGCGAGGGCCGGGCAGGCCCGGCCTTGAGGCCATCGGTCCCGGCCGCCCTCAGTCCTTGAAGCCGGCGTGCAGCGGATGAGTGCGCGCTCGGAAGGCCCAGCAGTTCCGGCCGGCCAGACTGCCGTGACGGCCGTCACCGGGCGTTCGGAGGTCAGTGCTGGAGCAGCCAGGGGCGGGTGACGCTGTCCGAATCACGCCGGTCGGGCGGGCGGGTGTCGTCGATGCGGAAGGTCAGGCTGTTGACCACGCCGACCACTCCGTCGATGCGCCACGTCAGCTGGATCGCGAGGGGGATGTCGCTGCGGTGCTCGAGCCGTCCTTCCAACGTGACCATGCCGTCCAGGACCGAGACGACCACGATGTGGGGCGGCAGGCACAGGGCGCGGTTCAGGACGTCGTCGATCACGTCCCGGCGGATCTCCTCGTCGGTGCGCAGGAAGACACGCAGCAGGTCGCGGCGGGTGGCGATGCCGATCAGCCGGTCCTCCTCGTCCACTACCGGAAGCCGCTCGACACCGCGCCGCTCCATGATCCGCGCGGCGTCCTCGACGCGCTGTTCCGGGTGCACGGTGATCGCGGGCGACGACATCAGCTCCTGCGCCCGAGTGGCGCGGGCGACGGCGGCCGTACGGCGCGCGGAGCGGCGCAGCGCCGGCGTCCACAGCCGCCGGCCACGGCCGGGTACGGAGCGGGCCGCCTGGCGGCGGATCAGATCGGTCTCGGAGATCACGCCCACGACCTTGTCGTCGTGGTCGACCACAGGCAGCCCGCTGATCCGATGCCGGTCCAGCAGCCGTGCCACGTCCTTGAACGAGGTCTCCCGGTGCGCTTCGACGACCTCACGGGTCATCACCTCGCCGACGGTCCGGCTCATCACACCCACTCCCTTCCGCACTCGCCGTCCGCAGACGGAGCACGACGGAATCTGCTGCGGCGGCCCGCCCGACGGCGTGGAGTCCTGCGGGGCGTGTCGGTCTATCGCATCGGGGGCCGGAACGTACGGGCTGTGTCGGCCGAGCAGCCGTTGCTGTCCCTTGTAGGACTCTCCCGGGGAGCCGGCCCCCCGATGCCCCTTCAGCTTCCCGCGCCGCCGTGGGCCGGGGCAGGGGCCGACCGTCCCGTGGGCGCAGGCCGAAGCGCCCCCAGCCCGATGGGCCAGTGCGGGACGTGAGGCATGCGGTTGCGCGTCGGCCCGGCAGCGGCGCATGCCCGGCCGGGACGGTTGTGAGGGTTGTGACACGCTGTGCGCTCGCCCGCGACAGCCGCCACCGACACAGCAGGGGGAACCTGATCGCCCTCGGTGCGTCGGCGACCACCGGGCAGCCCGCTTCGGCAGCGACCGGCTCCCGCAGCCGGCCGATCGGCCACGGGAGCACAGCGCCCCACGGCTCCGTTCCGAACCGTGGAACCGGTCGGCCCCTTCCGCGGCAGCGGGCCTGCCTGAGCGTCGAGTCCCAAAAACCTGGGCGGACGACACTGATCCACACGGCCCCGCAGGCCGACATCGCCCTAGTCATCGGCGCCGACGAGGTCACCAACCAGATCGCCCGCCGTCGATGAGGCAGAGGCCGACTGGCCCCGTCCACGCGAGCGCATCGAGGCCCGGGGCCCCGCCCGTGACGGGCCCCGCCCGTGCCGGGCCGGCCGGGGCTGCACCGGGGCGCTGTTGTCGGGCGTGGGCCTTGAGTCGGTCCCGTGCGGGTGCGGCCCCGGCGGGTACGTCGGCCTGCCTCGTCATGGTCGTGGGCGCCGCCTCCGGGGCGGGGCCGGGTCGAGCAGCCCACGGTCACGGGCCCACCGGCCCGCGGCCGGGACCGGTGCGGCCCTGATGCAACCTCATGAGGCCTGTGCAGGCTGTGAGTTGCCGAAACGGGGCCGACTGCAAGGTGGGGTCGGCGCGCCGCCAGGCCTTCGTGGTCGGCGGGGGAGAGGAGTTGCGGTCATGACATCGGTCAGCTTCGAGAAGGCGACCCGCGTCTATCCCACGATGGACCATCCGGCGGTGGACGCGCTCGACCTGGACATCGCAGACGGCGAGTTCATGGTTCTGGTGGGTCCGTCGGGTTGTGGGAAGTCCACTTCCCTGCGGATGCTGGCGGGCCTTGAGGACGTGGACGCCGGGGTGATCCGGATCGGTGAGCGGGACGTCACGCATCTGCCGCCGAAGGACCGGGACATCGCCATGGTGTTCCAGAACTACGCGCTCTACCCGCACATGACGGTCGCCGACAACATGGGCTTCGCCCTGAAGATCGCCGGGATGCCGAAGGCGGAGATCCGGCAGAAGGTCGTCGATGCGGCGAAGATCCTGGACCTGACCGAGTACCTCGACCGCAAGCCCAAGGCCCTCTCCGGCGGTCAGCGGCAGCGCGTGGCGATGGGCCGCGCGATCGTGCGCGAGCCGCAGGTGTTCCTGATGGACGAGCCGCTGTCGAACCTCGACGCCAAGCTGCGGGTCAGCACCCGTACGCAGATCGCGTCGCTGCAGCGCCGTCTCGGGATCACGACGGTGTACGTCACCCACGACCAGGTCGAGGCGCTGACCATGGGCGATCGCGTGGCCGTCATGAAGGACGGCGTGCTGCAGCAGGCCGGCACCCCGAAGGAGGTCTACGAGCGGCCGGCCAACGCGTTCGTCGGCGGGTTCATCGGCTCTCCGGCCATGAACCAGTTCACGGTGCCCCTTGCCCCGGAGGGCGTGCGGTTCGGCGACACCGTTGTCCCACTGTCCCGCGAGACCCTGGACGCGGCCGGGCCCCACGCCCGGGAGGTCGTCCTCGGCGTCCGCCCGGAGCACCTCGAGGTGCTGCCGGGCGGCACCCAGGCGGAGCCGACCGGCCTGCGGATCGCGGTCGACGTGGTCGAGGAGCTCGGTTCCGACGCCTATGTCTACGGCACCGCCCGGTTCGGCGAGGACACTGAGCCCGTGATCCTCCGTGTGCCCGGACGGCACACACCGGACAAGGGCCAGGAGCTGCACGTCGTTCCACGCCCGCAGACCGTTCACCTTTTCTCGGCAGAGACCGGCCTGCGCCTGGAAGGCTGAACGGCTCCGGCGACATCGAAGGACCGCGTCCGGGGAGGGCGGCGTCACAGCGCCGCCACGGGACGGCCTCGTGCGGTGACGGTCACTTAACGGACAGGCGGTACGCGCCGTCCTCCGCGTCGCGGCGTACCGCCACGGCTTCGACGCCGCCGTCGACCTGCTGCCGGGCCAGGCTCGCGCATCCCTGCGCCCGCGACGCCCCGTCCGGACGGTTCACTGCGGCGGGTGAAGCTGCCGTAGACGGTGGTGGCGCTGCGTACTGCAGGAGCGTTCAGGAGCCGGGGCCGGTCCGCGCCGGACAGACAGCCCCTGATGCGGCACCCCTCGTGATCGAGTCCGGCTGTCCGACGGGCCCTGCGAAGGGGGCGGTTGCCCCACCCCACACCTGTCGGCCCACAGGGCCCACCGGCCCCGGCCGGGGACCTGCGGCCCCTGCACCACCGGTCCCCGCACCACCACGCTGGCATCGAATCCCCACCGATGAGGAGGCAGAAGCCATGGTCCGCAGTATTGTCGTAGGTCTCGACGGCTCGGCCGAGAGCCGTGCCGCGGCGGAGTGGGCGGCCCGCGAGGCCAAGCGGCGCGGGCTGTCGGTCAGGCTGGTCCACGTCTGGGAGGCGGTGCCCGAGCCCCTGGCCCTGGCGCGGTTCCTCGGCGGCGAGACGCGGCAACAGTGGGGCGAGCGAGTCCCGTGCGCAGTGGTCGAAGGGCTCAGGGTGCGTCACCCTGGCCTGGACGTGACCGTGGAGCAGGTCGCGGGCCGGCCCGCCGAGGTGCTGGCTGAGGCGGCGAAGGACGCCGAGTTGGTGGTTCTCGGCTCCCGAGGGTTGAGCGGCATCGGCGGATTCCTGGTCGGCTCCGTGGGCCAGGCCGTCGTGGCGGGCGCCGAGCAGCCGGTGGTCCTGGTCCGTGCCGGGGAGCAGGCCGCGGACGGTCATGTGGTGGATCCGTCCGGACTCCCGTCGCCTGTGGCCCTGTCCGGGCCCGTCGTCCTCGGGCTCGACACCGATCACCCCGACGACACGGTGATCGCCTACGCCTTCGAGGCGGCCGCCCGCCGGGTCACACCCCTGCGGGTCGTCCACGCCTGGAACCTGCCGCCGTACGTCGCCTACGGTCTGCCCGCCGACCCCGAGCTCAATGCCGTGCTGGGCAAGCAGGACGCGGCCACGCTGGCCGAGATGCTGCACCGCTGGAAGGAGAAGTACCCGGCCGTCCAGGTCGTCGAGGAGTCCCGTTGCGGCAGTCCGGCCGTCGAGTTGGTCGATGCCTCCCGCGGGGCCTCGCTGGTCGTCGTGGGCCGCCGCATCCGCCGCAGCCCACTCGGCGCCCATATCGGCCCCATCACACATGCTGTGCTGCACCATGCCCCCGCCCCCGTCGCCGTCATCGCGCACGACTGAACGCAGCCCCTGAAGGAGCGGTAGTCATGAACACTGAACTTCCCCTTGTGGTGGGCGTGGACGGTTCCGAGGCGAGCCTGCGGGCCGTGGACTGGGCGGCCGACGAGGCCGTGCTGCGTGGGGTGTCGCTGCGGCTGGTGTATGCCTGCCTGTGGGAGCGCTACGAGGGCGCCGCTCTCGCCCACGACATCGGCAAGCCGTCCGCGCAGGTGTTGCCCCAGGACGTGGTCGGCGTCGCCGTACAGCGGGCGCGTGCCCGGCAGCCTGGTCTGAAGGTGTCGTCCGACGTGGTGTTCGAGGAGCCGGAGTACGCCCTGGTGCACGAGGGCCGGCAGGCCTGCGCGCTGGTGGTGGGCTCCCGGGGCCGCAGCGGCCTCGCCGAGCTGCTGCTGGGATCGGTCAGCCTGACCGTGGCCGCAAACGCCGACTGCCCGGTGATCGTGCTGCGCGGCAGCCACGACATCCGGGCGACGCCCTCGGGCGGCGGACGCGTCGTCGTGGGCGTGGGTGAGGACGCGCAGGACCCGGCGGTGGTGCGCTTCGCCTTCGAGGAAGCGCGGCGAAGGGGTGCCGCCCTGGAGGCAGTACGGGCCTGGCGGTGCCCGGCACACGAGACCACCGACCACCCGCTGCTGGCCGACGCCCCCGCCCGGCTGCACAAAGAGCACGCCGAGGAGACCCTCACGCAGGCCCTGCGGGACACCCCGCCAGGCGTGGAGCTGCACCGCCGTACCCCCGAGGGCCACGCCCGCCGGCTGCTGGTGGACGCCTCACACGGTGCCGACCTCCTGGTCGTCGGAGCCAAACGACGCGAAGGGCACTTCGGGCTGCAGCTCGGCCGGGTCGCCCACGCGGCACTGCACCACGCGGCCTGCCCGGTGGCCATCGTGCCGCAGTCGGCGTGAGTCACAAGCCCGCCGTGTGATCGGGGCGTAGGTCTGCAGATCGCGCGGCGGGCCACCGACCTGCGGGCGAGGAGTGGGACCGGGGCGGGCCGCAGCGGGTCGCCAGACCGGCTGAGGGCGGCCGCAGGGGAGCACCGCGCTTGCCTGCGGTCCGCCGCGCGGGCGGGCCCGGGCTCGGCTGTCCTCCCCGTGTCTCTGGTTGTCTCGGGACCTTCCGCGTGTTCGGAGGCGATCTCCTGACGCTCATTCACCCGTGGTGGGTCAGGACGGCAAGGCGTTCTCGCCGTGACCCGATGGGGCGACGGTCGACTCGGAGGAACCGCCGTGCCCGGTGAGATCGAAGCCCACGTCCACAACACCCTCGACGGCCCGGACCAGGCGCGCGGCCACGGGGACCAGGGACGTCCCGGATACGCCCGCTGAGCGTCACGACTCCGTCCCGTACCGCCACGCGCACAGCTGACTGTGAACACCAGCGACGAGCCGGTGACGGGCCGCATCCACTCCTGGGACCTGTCCAACGGCGTGGACGGTCCCGAACCCGGTTCGTGCTCTTCGTCAGCGGCTGCCCGCTGCGCTGCCTGTACTGCGCCAACCCGGACACCTGGCACATGCGCGACGGCAAGCAGGCCACCGTCGACGAGGGCTTCCTCGGTGGTGTCGCCGCCGGCCCGATGGAGTCCACGTTCCACGACTGGGCCGGCGCCGGCTGGGCGGACTGGCTGTTCATGCTCGGCCTGCTCGGCATCGGCCTCGCCCTGCCCCTGGCATCGGTCCGCGGCTCGCCGCAGTGGCGGGTACGGCCATGATGGCGCTGATGCGGATCGCGGAGTGACCGTCGGCCAAGCATCTGTCCGACGGCTCGCTGAGCATGTCGACCAACCCGTTCGCCGACTACCAGCTCATCTACGCCGTCGTCCTGATCGCCCTCGCGGCCGCAGGCGCCGGCGCCACCTGGGGCCTGGTCAGGATCTGGGCGCGGCTGCCGTTCGTCAGCCGCAACCGCCGGCTGCTCCGACCGTTCAGGCCGGCTCGGACCGGGGGGGGCCGCCGCGCCCCGAGCGGGGGGGCCCCCGGGGCCGCCCGCGGGGGTGAGCTCGGGG
>NZ_JBHYKH010000131.1:0-3773 GCF_042741275.1 Streptomyces sp. NPDC058964 | reverse complement strand
GGGGCGCGTGTGGTGTCCCTCACCCCCCCCGCGCGGGTCACCCCCTCGTCGCGGCGGGCGCGGCGGGGGCCCCCCCCGCCGCGCTGGGCGCCCCCGCCCCGGTCGCGCAGGGTTGCCGTACGCGGACTTGATGACCACAGGGGCTGTCAGACCACCTCGCGCCGGCATCACTGCCAAGCCGGCAGCAACGGCACCGTGCCCCGCGGGAGTTCGCCGACACGGACCGGGAACGCCTCCTGCCGGCCGTCCACGACCGCGTGTTCGTCGTGCGAAGCCACCGAAGCCGTCTGAAGAGTGTCGAGCGGGAAGACCCCTTCGCCCCGATGGCCACGCCGGCGGCGTCGTCGCCCGGGAGGTCGCCGTGGCGACTCGTTCGCAACACCTCGCGTGACAGCACCTGCGAGGTCCTTTGGTCGACGAACCACACGTCGCCTGCGGCGGGCTGGAACACCACACGCTCATCCCCGGGGGCGGAGGCGAACTCTTCGCAAGCGCTGGGCAACGGCGCCGGTCATGCGGTGCGACTCGCCCTCCCCGGACCGGAGCCCCTGGAGGAACGATCATGCGCGACGGGCGTTTCCTCGCGGGCCGGCACGCTCGCCGTCGCGCTCCTGCCGAGGCGGGTGTCCGGGTCGATGGCGTCGGCCCAGTGGGCGGTGACCGCACCGGATGCGCCGTCGCACCCGGAGCGGAAGGCCAGTGCCGCCCCCTCGTGGATGCGGATGACGATGCCGCCGTCGTCCAGGACGTGGTTGACCGGGCGGACGGCCGGCAGCGCGTGCGGGGTGAAGACGGTCCTCCCCAGGGACGCACTGCCCAGCGCTTGCAGTGCCTGAGCGCTGTCGAGGGAACCGGCGGATGTCCCTGGGGAATCGTCACTCACTGCGCTACGTCTGCCGACCGCTCTTCCGCCGCGTCGGCTGCCGCTGCGCTGTCTGCTGCGGCGTCCTCGCCCTGCATTCCCGCGATGCCCGCACGGCCGTGGTACGCCGTACGCATGATCCCCTCCATGTCGGCGAGCATGGGCATGCGCGGGTTGGCGGGCGCGCACTGGTCCTCGTAGGCGTTGAGCGCCTGCTGGGGCAGGGCGTCGAGGAACGCGCGCTCGTCGACGCCGAGGGCCTGGAAGGAGGGCTCGATGCCCACCGCGTCCCGCAGCCGCTCCACGGCACGGGCGAGGGACTCCACGCCCTCGGCCGGGGTGGCCGCGGGCAGGCCCAGGGTGCGGGCGATGTCCTGGAAGCGTTCGGGGGCGCGGTAGTTCTCGTACTTGGGCCAGCCCGTCAGCTTCGTCGGGACGGTGCCGTTGTAGCGGATGACGTGCGGCAGCAGCACGGCGTTGGTGCGGCCGTGCGCGATGTGGAAGGTGGCGCCGAGGGTGTGGGACATGGCGTGGACGATGCCGAGGAAGGCGTTGCCGAAGGCCATGCCCGCGATGGTGCCGGCATTGTGCATCTTCTCCCGGGCCTCGGCGCTGCCCGCACGGTTGTTCACCGCCGCCTCGATGTTGTCGAAGATCAGGCGGATCGCGTGCAGGGCCAGGCCGTCGGTGAAGTCGCTGGCGTAGACGGACACGTACGCCTCGATGGCGTGGGTGAGGGCGTCGAAGCCGCTGTCGGCGGCCAGGGCCGGCGGCAGATCAGCGGTCAGCAGCGGGTCGACGATGGCCACACTCGGGGTGAGCGCGTAGTCGGCCAGCGGGTACTTCTTGCCCGTCGCCGGGTCGGAGATGACCGCGAACGGGGTGACCTCGGCGCCGGTGCCGGAGGTGGTGGGGATGCACACCAGCCGGGCCAGCTTGCCCAGGACGGGGAAACGGAAGGCGCGCTTGCGGATGTCGGAGAACTTCTGCCGCATGTCCGCGAAGTCCAGGTCCTTGCCTTCGGCCTGCTGCTCGTACAGCAGCCACATCACCTTCGACGCGTCCATCGGCGAGCCGCCGCCGAGCGCGATGATCGTGTCCGGGCGGAAGTCCCGCATGAGGCGGGCACCGTGCTGCACGGAGTCAATGCTGGGCTCGGGCTCGACGTTGTCGATGATCTGCAGCGTCACGGGCTGGGGGCGGCGTTGCAGGACGCGGGAGACGCGGTCGACGAAGCCGAGGCGGGTCATGGTCGCGTCGGTGACGATCGTGACGCGGTGGACGTCCGGCATGGAGGCGAGGTAGCGGATGGCCTGCGGCTCGAAGTAGATCTTCGGCGGGACCTTGAACCACTGCAGGTTGTTGCGGCGCACCGAGACGCGCTTGACGTTCAGCAGTTGGGCGGCGGAGACGTTGTTGGACACCGATGTGCTGCCCCAGGAGCCGCAGCCCAGGGTGAGCGAGGGAAGCAGGCTGTTGTAGATGCCGCCGATCGCCCCTTGCGAGGAGGGGGAGTTGACGATGATCCGTACGGTCTTCACCCGCATCCCGTACGCCTCGGCCACCGTGGTGTCCTCGGTGTGGATGACAGCGCTGTGGCCCTGTCCGTGGAAGGCGACCATGTCGGCGGCCAGATCGAAGCCCTGCTGCGCCGAGCGGGCGCGCAGCACGGCGAGCACGGGGCACAGCTTCTCCCTCGTCAACGGCTCGTCCGGGCCGACCCGGTCGGCCTCGACCAGGATGACCGAGGTGCCGTCCGGTACGGTGAAGCCGGCCTGCTCGGCGATCCAGGCCGGGCTCTGCCCGACGGCCGCCGCGTTGACCTTGGGCTCGCAGCCCTTGTTGGACGTGTCCGCGGGGAAGAGGAACGCCTCCAGCTTGGCCTTCTCCTCGGCGGTGGCCTGGTGGGCGTGCAGGGTGCGGAACTCGGCCAGCGCGGCGTCGTAGATCTCGTCGTCCAGGATGACGGCCTGCTCGGAGGCGCAGATCATGCCGTTGTCGAACGACTTCGACAGCACCAGGTCGTTGACGGCCCGGCGCAGATTCGCGCTCTTGTGCACATAGGCGGGGACGTTGCCGGCGCCGACGCCGAGCGCGGGCTTGCCCGCCGAGTAGGCGGCCTTGACCATCGCGTTGCCGCCGGTGGCGAGGATCATGGAGACGCCCGGGTGGCGCATGAGCGTGCCGGTCGCCTCGACCGACGGGGTCTCGATCCACTGGATGCAGTGCTCCGGGGCTCCGGCGGCGACGGCGGCGTCGCGCACGATCCGGGCCGCCTCGACGCTGCAGCGCTGGGCGGAGGGATGGAAGGCGAACACGACCGGGTTGCGGGTCTTCAGCGCCATCAGCGCCTTGAAGATGGTGGTGGAGGTCGGGTTGGTGACCGGGGTGATCGCGCACACCACCCCCACCGGTTCGGCTATCTCGACCATGTCGTCGATGTCGTCACGGGCGATGACCCCGACGGTCTTCATCCGGCCCATGCTGTGCGTGACGTGCTCGCACGCGAACATGTTCTTGGCCGCCTTGTCCTCGAAGACACCGCGTCCGGTCTCTTCCACCGCCAGGCGGGCCAGCGCGGTGTGCTGGTCCAGGGCGGCGACCGAGGCCTTCTTGACGATGTGGTCGACCTGCTCCTGGTCGAGGGCCTCGTAGTCGGCCAGCGCCTTGAGCCCGTTCGTGACCAGTCGGTCCACCGCGACGGCGGTCTCGGACGGAGCGCCTCCCGGGGTGGCGGCGCGGGTTCGGGCGTCGTGTCGGGTCATGGGGAGTGCGCCTCCGTTGTCGAGGTCGTGAGCCGGAAGACCGGCAGCGTGCCGTACGGGGAGCGGTACCTCGGGGGATCGGTACCGCTCCTGCCACCACCGTCTCGCACGCGCATGCCGCCCTGCAGGCGCCGAAGGTCCCGGCC
>NZ_JBHYKH010000130.1:6167-19227 GCF_042741275.1 Streptomyces sp. NPDC058964 | reverse complement strand
CCGGTGGCCAGTCCGCCGCCCGCGCACATCGTGATGAGCGCGAACTCCTTGTCGGCGCGCTCCAGTTCATGGAGCGCGGTGGTGATCAGCCGGGCCCCGGTCGCGCCGACCGGGTGCCCGAGAGCGATCGCACCGCCGTTGACGTTGACCTTCGTCAGGTCCTGCTCGAAGACCTGGGCCCAGCTCAGCACCACCGACGCGAAGGCCTCGTTGATCTCGACGAGGTCGATGTCCTTCAGGGACATGCCCGCCTTGCCCAGCACGGCCTTCGTCGCGTCGATCGGCCCGTCCAGGTGGAAGTGCGGGTCGGCGCCCACGAGGGCCTGGGCGACGATCCGCGCCCGGGGCCGCAGCTTCAGCGCCCGCGCCATCCGCTTCGACGCCCACATGATGGCTGCGGCGCCGTCCGAGATCTGGGACGAGTTGCCCGCCGTGTGCACCGCGGTCGGCATTACCGGCTTCAGGCCGGCCAGCGCCTCCAGCGAGGTGTCCCGCAGCCCCTCGTCCTTGTCGACGAGCCGCCACATGCCCTGTCCGGCATGCTGCTCCTCCTCCGTGGTGGGCACCTGGACCGCGAACGTCTCCTTCTTGAACCGCTCCTCCGACCAGGCGACGGCGGCCCGTTCCTGCGAGAGGAGACCGAGGGAGTCGACGTTCTCCCGGGTCAGGCCCCGGTGCCTGGCGATGCGCTCGGCCGCCTCGAACTGATTGGGCAGGTCGACGTTCCACTCGTCGGGGAAGGGCTTGCCCGGCCCGTGCTTGGAGCCGGACCCCAGGGGCACGCGGGACATCGCCTCGACCCCGCAGCTGATCCCGACGTCGATGACCCCGGCCGCGACCATGTTGGCGACCATGTGCGAGGCCTGCTGGGAGGAGCCGCACTGGCAGTCGACGGTCGTCGCGGCGGTCTCGTACGGCAGCCCCATGGTCAGCCAGGCCGTACGCGCGGGGTTCATGGACTGCTCGCCGGCATGGGTCACCGTTCCGCCGACGATCTGCTCGACGCAGTCGGCGGGGATGCCGGCGCGGCCGAGGAGTTCACGGTACGTCTCGCCCAGGAGATAGGCGGGATGGAGATTGGCGAGCGCGCCGCCGCGCCTGCCGATGGGGGTGCGTACGGCTTCGACGATCACGGGTTCCGCGGCCATGGGGGAGGTCCTTCCTCGGTCAACCCGCGCGGCGCAGGGGCGTCCCGGCCCGGCCCGCCACGCAGAACTAGTACGCGTTCTAGTTCTGTCTGAAGTCTGCTGACACAGCGTCCATTGCCGCAAGGGTCGTGCATCCTCCGAAGTTGCGATCTGCACGAATCTCGCACGCAATTGGCCGTGCCGGATGTCTTGCGACTTGTAGAACCCGTTACTACCTTCGCGGCAACCTCAATTCCTGATGGTCCGTCAGAACGACGGGAGCCGCCGATGCCGTCCTGCCCCGCGCTGCCCGACGGGTTCGACTTCACCGACCCCGATCTGCTGCACCAGCGCGTCCCCCTTCCGGAGTTCGCCGAACTGCGCCGGGCCGAACCGGTCCGCTGGATCCCGCAGCCGCACGGCCTGGCCGGGTTCGCGGACGACGGCTACTGGGCCGTGACCCGGCACGCGGACGTCAAGTACGTCTCCACGCACCCGGAGATCTTCTCCTCCTGTCTGAACACCGCGATCATCCGCTTCGGCGAGCACATCGAGCGCGACGCGATCGACGCCCAGCGGCTGATCCTGCTCAACATGGACCCTCCGGAGCACACCAGGGTCCGGCAGATAGTGCAGCGAGGTTTCACGCCAAGAGCCATCCGGGCCCTGGAGGACCGGCTGCGTGCCCGCGCCCACGCGATAGTCCGGGGCGCCCTGGCCCAGTCCGGCCCGTTCGACTTCGTCACCCAGGTCGCCTGCGAACTGCCGCTCCAGGCCATCGCCGAGCTGATCGGCGTCCCGCAGGAGGACCGGGCCAAGATCTTCGACTGGTCCAACAAGATGATCGCGTACGACGATCCGGAGTACGCGATCACCGAGGAGGTCGGCGCCGAGTCGGCCACCGAGATCATCGCCTACGCGATGAACATGGCCGCCGAGCGCAAGCAGTGCCCGGCCCACGACATCGTCTCGACGCTGGTGGCGGCCGAGAACGAGGGCAACCTCAACTCGGACGAGTTCGGGTTCTTCGTGCTGATGCTGGCGGTGGCGGGCAACGAGACCACCCGCAACGCGACCACCCACGGCATGCACGCCTTCCTGACCCACCCCGAGCAGTGGGAGCTCTACAAGCGCGAGCGTCCGTCGACCACCGCCGAGGAGGTCGTCCGCTGGGCCACTCCGGTCAACTCCTTCCAGCGCACGGCCACCCAGGACACGGAGCTGGGCGGCAGACTCATCCGCAAGGGCGACCGGGTCGGCCTCTTCTACGCCTCCGCCAACCATGACCCCGAGGTCTTCGAGAACCCCGACGCCTTCGACATCACCCGCGACCCCAATCCCCACCTCGGCTTCGGCGGCGGAGGCCCGCACTACTGCCTGGGCAAGTCCCTCGCGGTCCTGGAGATCGACCTCATCTTCAACGCCATAGCCGACGCGATGCCGGGCCTGCGGCTGTCCGGGGACCCCCGCAGGCTGCGCTCCGCCTGGATCAACGGCATCAAGGAACTCCAGGTCACCACGGACTGACCCCTCGACCCGGGCCGACGGCTCCCGGCGCCGCCGGCCCGTCCCGAGGGAGGCAGGAGCAACCCCCGTCCCTGCGCCCCGTTCCTGCCTCCCCCGAGACTTCCAGCCGGGCCGCACCCGGACGTGGCCGGTCACCCGGTCCGGCGCAGCCTCACCTTGTGGCCGTCGGCCGTGACCGCGTACACGACGCGCGAACCCGTCCCGGTGGCCGGGCAGTGGACGGCGACCATGCCGTCGGGAACGTCCGGCAGTATGTCGTCGGGTCCGGCGTCCGTCGCGGCCAGGCGCTTCGCGCGGATCCGTTCGACGGTGGTGAAGGTGCCGTCGGAGGCGTACCCGCGCCCGAGTGCCTTCTCGCACAGGGAAGTCATGGAGGCGCGCGAGCCGGTCGTGGTGTCCTCGCGCCACACGGCGACGAGCCGTTTCCGGGTGTCCAGGAACCGCAGCGTCCGGGCGGCCGGGTCGCCCGGGGTGTCCACGGTGACGTGGGCGGTACGCGCGACCGCGTCCGCGAGGTCGGGGGCCTGCGTCCGGAGCATCGGGCAGGGCTGGAACCGGCGTGGCGGATGCGGGGCGGTGAACGAGCCGTCCGCTCCCATAGTGAAGCCGCCGCCGGTCATCGGGCCGCAGGGATTGTTCACCTGCCAGGCGTTCGGCTTTCCGTCGGCGCCGATGACGATGTTCGCCGGGATGCCGCTGAGGTCGCGCCACGCCGAGACGTCGTGACCGTCGACCCGTACCGCGATCCACCGCCCGCGGAGGTCCTCGGGAGTGACGGCCGCGGCATCGAAGACGGGACCGGCCGCGGTGTCGCCCGTGTCGTGGGCCGCCCGCGTCACGACGGCCACCGAAACGGCGAGGGCCACCACACAGGCGAACACCCCGGCCACGGCGAGCCGTCGGCCCCGCCGCCGCCTCCTTCCCGCGCGGACCGCCTCGTCGACGTCGATGCGGTCGGCGGGAGCACGGACACTGAGGGACGCGATGCGCGCGGCGAGTTCTTCCGGCGTCCGGTCGGGGTTCACGACGCTCCTTCGGTCCTGGTCGGTCGCGCGGTCTCGGTCCGACGCGTCCGCAGCGCGGTGCGCAGAGCCTCCAGACCACGGCTCGTCTGGCTCTTGACGTTGCCGGGACTCGTCCTGAGCACGGCCGCGGTCTGCTCGACGGAGAGATCCTCGAAGAAGCGCAGGACGAGCACGGTCCGCTGACCGGACGGGACCGTCAGCAGGGCGGCGATCAGCTCGTCGTCGCGCTCCTCCATGCTGGTGTGCGGGTGCGAGCGCAAGGTGGCCACGTCCGCCTCGCTGACCTCGCGTCTGGCCGGTCGACGCCGGTAGTCCGTGTGGAGGTTGCACAGGATCCGGCGGACGTAAGCGCGCGGATCACCCCCCGCCACCACCCTGCCCCACCTGGAGTAGAGCCGGCCGAGCGCGTCCTGGACGAGGTCATCGGCGAGATACCAGTCACCGCAGAGCAGAAAGGCCGTCGTACGCAGACGTGCTCGATGCTCCACCACCCAGGTGCGGAAGTCCGTCTCGCGGGGATGATCGCTCACGCTCTCCCTCGTCTCACACGGCCGGACGCCCCTGCGCCGGATCCGAAAGGCGGCCCGGGCCCGCCTCTCCCGTGTCCTGCACGGAACCAGGGCCGCCCGGGGTTGCACGGTCCCCCATCCGAGCGGGGCGCCCGACCCGTCCGGCATGGCTCCGGGGTCCGCGGCGCCGCACGGCGGATGCTGATGCCTTCCCCCTCGCAGGAGAGGCCCGTGAACGACCACAGCCCGAGCGGAACCCGAAGACCGTCATCGGGCGGAACAGGTGAGGACGCCGCCGGTCAGGCCGGGGTCATCGGCATCGGGCTCGCCGCTGTGCTGGCGTTCGCGTTCGCGCAGGGTTCCTGGCAGTGGTTCGCCATGTTCATCGGGGTGACGCTCCTCGCGGTGTTCTTCGCCTTTCAGCGACGGCCGGTGTGGACGCCCGGCGTCCGATCGGCATACATGCGCGGTCTGGTCGCGTACTCGCTGGTCGTCGGCCTGTGCGTGGCGATCGTGCTGGCCCCGATGCTGCAGCGCTGGGCCTGGCTGTTCCCGATGTCGGGCACGCGCAGCGGGTGCGAGTTGCTGGGCAGGTACGAGGCCGTCCGGGCGACGGCCGCGCTGGCCGACCTGGTCGGCCGTGACGCCGCCGCCCTGGCGTACGCGCGGTCGGCCCAGAGCCGCCAGGCGGTCGCCGACTGCCTGGCCTCCACGACGACCTTGTGGCTGCCCCTGTTCGGCGCCGGGGCCGCCGTGCTGGTGGGTACGGTCGCGTGGTTCCGTGACCGGGCGCGGGCGCAGACGGAAGCCCGGACGTCCTCCTCGCCGGGACTGGTCGACGCGGGATCGCGCCGGGACGGCACGAAGTAGCCCCCGCACCGGACCTCACTCCCGCCCCGACGCCACCACCGCCAGTACGCCCGACGCCAGTGCCGCGACGAGCAGGGGAATCCACAGGTTGTGGTGGACCACCAGCCACGCGCCGAGCGTGGCGCCCAGCAGCATGGCGAGGACCGCGCAGACGCGGCGGACGGCCCGGCCCCGGCCGCTGCCGACCAGCGGGGAATCGGCGGCCAGGCCGGTCAGGGTCATGGTCAGGACCGTTGTCGTCAGGTCGGGCACCCCCAGCTTGCGCACGGTCGCGTTGCGCAGCCCCATCGCGAAGGCGGTGAGGGCGATGAGCGCGTACGTCGTGCCGTTCCGGCCCGGCGCGGCCAAGGCCCACACGGCCGACGCGCCGACCAGCACCGCCTCCACGGCCAGCGTCGTCCGGGCCCAGGTCCGCCGGGAGCGGCCCTCGAAACGCACCGCCATCCGGCCGCCGGCCGTCGCGCCCGCCAGGAAGCAGAACAGCGAGGTCACCGTGTGTGCGACCGAGAAGCCCGCCGCGCCGGCCGCCGCGAAGCCCAGCACCACCACGTTGCCGGTCATGTTGGCCGTGAAGACACGTCCGAGGCCCAGGAAGCTCACCGCGTCGATCAGACCGCTCACCACGGTCAGTACCAGCAGCACCACCAGCAGACGAACTCCGCGCGCCTCGGGGTCGGGCGCCGGTGGGCCACTCGCGTCCGCCGGGTCCGTCGAGTCCGTCGTCATGGATCCTCCGCGCAACCGGTGGGGCTGGGGGGGGCCATGGCAATCCGGGGGCCCCCGCTCCGACGCCCCGCACAGGCGCCGACACCCGCGCGGGGCCGGGGCGTGGGTGTCGGGTGCGGTATGGGGGACGTCGGCTGTCCGGGGCCGTACGTCGTGGCGCTGCCGGGAATCGCGCGCCGGTTTTCGGCGGAGAGGCGGGTCGGTACGGCCTGGGGCGGCTCAGTACCAGTGGTTGGCCTGCCAGAAGTTCCAGGCGCCGACCGGGCTGCCGTAGCGGGAGTTCATGTAGTCCAGACCCCACTTGATCTGGGTGGCGGGGTTGGTCTTCCAGTCGGCGCCGGCGGACGCCATCTTGGAGCCGGGCAGGGCCTGGACCAGGCCGTAGGCACCGGAGGAAGCGTTGGTGGCCGCGATGTTCCAGCCGCTCTCGTGCTCGACGATCTTGCTGAAAGCGTTGTACTGCGCGGCGTCCGGAATCATCTTGTGCGCGATCGCCTGGGCGGAGGAAGGCGAGGCGGTGGTGGCGGCCTGGGCGGGAGCCGAGGTCAGCACCATGCCGGTCATGGCGGCGGCCAGAGCGGCGGCGGTGAGGGCCTTCTTCGGGGAAGCGATGCGGCGGATGAAGGAGACGGACACAGAAAACCTCTTCGTCGGGGACAAGGAGTCGCCGTATGCCGTCACCGTGCGATGCGCGGTCGGGCCGTACGTCGGCGCCGCGATCCCGGGGGTTCGTGGCGCCTTGCGACGTCGTCCAGAGAACCAGGCCCGAAACCCGTCCGCAATGACCCCTTTTACTAGTTGTGGCCGAAACGAAGGCAAAGGTCGCTTGTGTGGCGTGGCTCTCAAAGTGCAGGTCAGAGGGGGTGCACTGTCGGACATATCGGACAAGTCGTCCTACGGTCGTGGATCGTAGGTGACCTGGGTCATGTGGGGTGCTTCACCGGCCCGGCGACGGACCGCACCCGCGCCCTCACGCTGGGGTCACCGGGTGGGCGGGGTGAATGTGACCGCGGTCTCGAAGGCGGCCCGGCGGGTGGCCCGGCGCAGCGCGCGCAGGAGGGTCGGGCCCAGCGCGAGGGTCAGTACGACGGTGCACAGGGCCCGGCCCAGGTCCCAGCCGAGCGAGGTGGCCAGGCAGTACGCGACGAAACGGGCCAGGTTCGCGGGGACCCCGGCGTGCGGGTCGAAGGCGATGCCCGAGGCCAGGGCGCCCGTGAAGGGCCAGCCCGCGAGGTTCATGACCGTGCCGTAGGCGAAGGCGGCGAGGAAGCCGTAGAGGGAGAGCAGCGCGAGCTCACCGCGGCCGCGCAGCCGGTCGGGCCCCGGGAGCAGCCCGGCACCCATCGTGAACCACCCCATGGCGAGCATCTGGAACGGCATCCACGGGCCCACCCCGCCGGTGAGCAGCGCCGACGCGAACATGGTGATCGAGCCGAGGGCGAATCCGAATCCCGGGCCGAGGACCCGCCCGCTGAGCACCATCAGGAAGAACATGGGCTCGATACCGGCGGTGCCCGCGCCGATCGGCCGCAGTGCCGCCCCGGTCGCGGCCAGCACGCCCAGCATGGCGACCGCCTTGGGCCCGAGTCCCGACTCGGAGATCGTCGCGCCCACGACGGCGACGAGAAGGACGAGCAGCCCCGCGAAGAGCCAGGGCGCGTCCTGCGCGTGCGCGGCGATCTGCGAGGTGGGCGGGGCGAGGAACGGCCACCCGAAGGCGACCACCCCGACGGCACTGACCAGCACGAGGGCGGCGACGGAGCGGGGCCCCAGGCGGACGGGGCGGGCCTGCGGCTGCGGCCGGGACGTGGGCCGGGGCTCGGATCCGGGACCGCCGGGCCGGCCAGTCCGGCTGCCGCTGGAGACGGGTCCGCCGCCGCCCGTGACCTGGGGGGCCTCATGGGCCCGCCCGTGACCGCCGGGTGCGGGACGTGAGAGCTCGGGGCCGGGGGCCTGGTCGTCGGGTGTGGGGTGGGGGTGCCTGGGGGTGCGGCCCTGGTCGTCGGGCGCGGGGTCGGGGGTCTCGTGGGCGTGGCCCCGGTCGTTCGGCCCGGGAGGGGGGAGCGCGGTCATGCCAGGGCCTCCCGTACCTGTGCGGTCGTGAGCCACTGCTGCGGGGCCAGGATCTTGGTGACCTGCGGGGCGAAGGACGGTGACGAGACGACGATGTCGGCCGTCGGGCCGTCGGCGATGACCTCCCCCTCCGCGAGGAGCACCACCCGGTGGGCGATCTCGGCGGCGAGTTCCACGTCGTGGGTGGCCAGCACGATCGCGTGCCCCTCGGCGGCGAGCCCGCGCAGCGCGGTGACCAGGCGGGCCTTCGCCGCGTAGTCCAGACCACGGGTCGGCTCGTCCAGCAGGAGCAGGGGAGGACGGGCGGTCAGCACGACGGCGAGGGCGAGCGCCAGCCGCTGGCCCTCGGACAGGTCCCGGGGATGGGTGCCGTCACCGATGCCGGGCAGGAGATCGGAGACCAGCGCCCGGCAGGTGCCCGGTTCGGCCTGCGCGTCCCGGTCGGCGGCCGCGCACTCGGCGGCGACCGTGTCGGCGTAGAGCAGATCGCGCGGCTCCTGCGGGACCAGGCCGACGTGCCGCACCAGGTCGCGGGGCGCCGTGCGGTGGGGGACCGCACCACCGACCAGGACCGACCCTGCGGACGGCTCGACGAGCCCGACCAGGGTGTTCAGCAGCGTGGACTTCCCCGCGCCGTTGCGTCCCATCAGGGCGACCGTCTCGCCCGGGGCGAAGCCGAGGTCCACCTGCCGCAGGGCGTCGACCCGGGCCCTGCGGACGGCGAGGGAACGGACCTCGGCGACCCTCGGGGGCGCGGTGTCGGGAGTGCGCCTGCGCAGGAAGCGGCGGGGCGCGGGCACGCGGGGCGAGGGCGAGGCGGTGACCGCCGGCGCCGGGCGCGCCGCCTCCCGGCCGCCGAGCCGTTCGCGCAGCTCGCCGGCCCGGCGGCGGGCGTCGCGCACGGTCAGCGGCAGCGGGGACCAGCCGGCCAGCCGGCCGAGGTCCACCACCGGCGGGTACACCGGCGAGACGGCCATCACCTCGGCCGGGGTGCCCAGCATCGGGGCGGCACCGGGGGCGGGCAGCAGGACGACCCGGTCGGCGTACTGGATCACCCGCTCCAGCCGGTGCTCGGCCATGAGGACCGTCGTACCGAGGTCGTGCACGAGGCGCTGCAGAACGGCGAGGACCTCCTCCGCGGCCGCCGGGTCCAGCGCCGACGTCGGCTCGTCGAGGACGAGGACCGCGGGATGCGGGGTGAGGACGGAGCCGATGGCGACGCGCTGCCGCTGCCCGCCGGAGAGCGTGGCGATGGGCCGGTCGCGCAGGTCGGCGAGACCGAGCAGGTCGAGCGTCTCCTCGACGCGGCGCCGCATGACGTCCGGGGCGAGACCCAGGGACTCCATCCCGTAGGCGAGTTCGTCCTCGACCGTGTCCGTCACGAAGTGGGCGAGCGGATCCTGGCCCACCGTGCCGACGACGTCGGCGAGTTCACGCGGTTTGTGGGTACGGGTGTCCCGGCCGGCGACCGTGACACGACCGCGCAGGGTGCCCCCGGTGAAGTGGGGGACGAGTCCCCCGACCGCGCCGAGCACGGTGGACTTGCCGACCCCGGACGGACCGACGAGCAGCACGAGCTCGCCCTCCGGGACCTCGAAGTCGACGCCCTGGACGGTGGGCCCGGCCGCCCCCTCGTACGTCACGGAGACTTCCTCGAAGCGGATCACGACGGCTCCTTCGGGACGACGAAGGCGGGGAGCAGGGCGAGGAGTACGGCGGCCGCCGGCCACAGCGGGAGGGCGGGCGCGGTGAGCGGCACGACCCCGGGGTGCAGTGCGTCGGGGTCGCTCGCGGAGGCCAGGGCGAGCAGTGCGGCGACCGCGGCGCCGGATCCCGCGACCAGCCAGGCGCGCGGGTCCCAGGGGTCGGGGCGGTACCGGGTACGCAGGGTGCGGCGGCCGCCGAGGCGCAGACCCGCCAGTGCGGCGGCGACTCCGGCGAGCAGGACGGGCAGCCCGTACGCGCCGCCCTCGGCGGTGAGCAGCCCGTACGTTCCCGCGCAGACGCCCAGCAGGCCGCCGAGGGTGAGGGCGGTGGTGGTGCGCCGGACCGGCGCGGGGACGTCGGCGGTGCGGCCGTAGCCACGGGCGTCCATCGCGGCGGCCAGCGCGACCGACCGCTCCAGCGCGCCCTCCAGCACCGGCAGTCCCACGTGCAGCAGGCCGCGGATGCCCCGGTCCGGGCGGCCGCGCAGCCGGCGGGCGGCGCGCAGGCGCTGGACGTCGGCGATCAGGTTCGGGGCGAAGGTGAGCGCGACGACCACCGCCACGCCCATCTCGTACAGCGCGCCCGGAAGGGACTTCAGAAGGCGGGCCGGGTTGGCGAGGGCATTCGCCGCGCCCACGCAGATGAGGAGCGTGGCCAGCTTCAGGCCGTCGTAAAGCGCGAAGACGAGCGCCTCCGCGGTCACCGGGCCGCCGAGCCGGATGCCCTGCGCCCAGTGGGGGAGCGGGACTTCAGGGAGTGTGACGATCACCCGCGTGCCGGGGATGGGGGATCCGAGGAGCACCGCGAAGACCAGCCGGACGACGAGGACCGCGAGGGCGAGCTTGACGAAGGCGGTGTACGAGCGGGACCAGGGGGCTGCGGTGCGGTGGGTGGCGACCACGTAGCCGGACGCGGCCACGAGGAGGCCGAGGAGGAGGGGGTTGGTCGTGCGGGTGGCGGCGGTGCCGAGGCCGAGGGCCCACAGCCACCAGGCGCCGGGATGAACGCTGCTCCGGTGCCGCTGCCGGAAGGTGGGGACGCTCGCCCGCGCCGGCACGTCAGGCACGACGTCGTGCCTGCCACAGCGCCGCCGCTCCCAGCAGTACGACCAGGCCCGCCCCGGCCAGCAGACCCAGCGACGGCCCGTGGTCCGAGGCCTTCGGCTTCCCGGCCGCCTTCTCCCCCTTCTCTCCCCTCTCTCCCTTATCTCCCTTCCCCGCCTTCTCCGTTTCGTCCTTCTGCGTGCTCACCTGCTCCCCGCACCCCTTCGCCGGATATCCGGAGATGGCGCACAGCAGGGCGTTCGTGTCGTAGCGGAGGGGCTTGGCGACCGCTGCCAGGGCCTCGGCCGTCGTCGCGTCGGGGGACACCCGGGCGCAGGCCGTCCGCCGGGCGGGCGGGGTCTCGCCCGACGGGGCGTCCGTCGTCGTACCGAAGTCGACGACCAGCGCCACCCGCTTCTTCCCCTCGGCGGCGGGGGTGCCGGCGCAGATGGTGCCGAAGTCCGCCGTGCCGCGCGGCCGGGTCGCGTCGGCGGAGTCCTCGCTCACCGCGAAGCGGAAGCCCTGGACGTCCCCGTCGGCGGGGCGGGCCGTCGACGGTCCCTGGGTGGCGTACGTCCAGCGGCCGCCGTCGCGCTCCCAGAAGGACCAGTAGCGGTAGCCGACGGCCTCAGCCTGGCCCGCGGTCCCCCACAGGAGGAGCGCGGCCAGGAACACCGGTACGGCACGGCGGACGGCGGTCACGGCTGCTGCCGCTTCCGGCGGCCGCTGAGGAGGAAGCCGATGCCGATGCCGGCGACCAGACCGGTGCCGACGATCCACCAGACGCCGTGGCCCGAGTCGGACTTGCCGGGCTCTTCGGCCTGGTGTCCGGTGGGCTTCTTGACCGTCTGCGGGGCGGGGCCGGTCGCGTCGAGCGCCCGCACGAGGTCCGTACCGGCGAAGTTCCGCGGGTCCTCGCCCATCGCGTGCGCGGCCAGGATCAGTTCGGCGTAGGCCGCGGGTCCGCTCTGCTTCACCCACGCGCCGGAGTTCTTCTCCAGCCAGGCGTACGGCTTCTTCGCCTGCTCGGTCCAGCCCTGCGCGGCGAGCGCGACGACCGCGTCGGCGGTGTTGCCGTAGTCGGGCTGATCCTTGGCGCCGGGGAGCGCGGACATCAGGTGGTCGCCGGTGCGGTGCATCTCGGCGGTCAGGTACGCGGCACCGTTGCGCGCCACGTCCTTCGGCTCGAGCGCCTTGCCGGAGGCGGAGCACTCGGGGGCGGCCGCCGGAGCCTTGCCCGTCGTCGTCACGAACCCCTTGCCGAGCGCGCCCAGCACGCCGGCCGCCGTCGCGTCCGCGTTCGCCGCCAGCCCGCCCTTCTTGTCCGGCTGGTAGGCGAGCGCGCCGCCGCCGTCCTCGTCGCAGGCTATGGACCACTTGGCCAGCAGGTCGTACGGGGTCTTCCCGAACGAGCGCAGCACGGCGGGGTCGTCGCCGACCGCCGTGAGCGCGCCGACGACGACGCCGGTGGAGTTGGTGTCGCTGGGCCTTTCCGGGGCGTAACCCCAGCCGCCGTCCTTGTTCTGCTGGCCCTTCAGCCACTCCACCGCCTCGCGGGCCTGGCCGTAGTGGTCGCCGACCGCCACCAGGGCCTGCGCGGCGGCGGCCGTGGCGTTGGTGTCGAACACCGCGGTGCCCTCGCAGGGCTTCGAGGTGTCGGCGCGGAAGGCGGCGAAGGCGCCGTTGGAGCACTGCTGCTCGGCCAGCCAGTCCACGGCCTTTCCGGAGGGCGTCACACCCACCGCGCGCTGGGCGATCATCGCCAGCGACTGGCGCCAGACACCGTCGTACTTGGGGTCCGAACTGCCGTACAGCCCGGACGGGCGTGCCGTCGACGGGGACGCGGATGCAGACGGGTCTGCGGCGATGGCGGGCGTGGCCGTGCCGATCACGGCGACGGCTCCCAGCACCGCGGCGCTGCGGCGTACGTTCATGGTCGGCGGGTGCCTCTCCCTGTGGGGAGCCGGGCAGCACGGGACACCCCGGGCGGCTCGGCTCCGTATACCTCGACGGTGCCGTGCGCGGGCGGGTGCCTGCGCGCGTGAGCCGGTCAACGTCCAGTGCGGGGCAGTCCGGCTCACCGCCCTTGCGGCGGTTCACGGTTGCGGGTCAGCGCCGGAATTGCACCGGCTTCCCCCCGTACGGGTGTGATGACGACGCGGTCACTCTACCGGCCCGTAACCGGAGGGCTGGGTGGTGGCCGTGAGCAGGATGCACACGCTCCGGACAGAGTGGCCGGGCTCTGTGGTTAAGGTCACGCCATGACGACAACGGGGAGACTGCTGGGCTCCGGCCGCTCGGCCGACGTGTACGAGATCGACGAGGCGTGGGTGCTCCGCCGTGACCGCGAGGGCCGGGGGGACGCGGGCGGCCCGGCGGCCGCGCTGTAGGGAGTTGGGCGGCGCCCGCGCCCCCGCCCCCCCGGGCGCGCGCCCGCCCGCCGCCCCGCCCCC
>NZ_JBHYKH010000130.1:3069-6157 GCF_042741275.1 Streptomyces sp. NPDC058964 | reverse complement strand
GTTGTCGGGGGGGCGCGGCGGGGGGGGCGGTTGTGTAGGACAGGGCGGGGGGGGGGGTGCGCCGCGGGCCCGGGGGGGGGGGGGGGGCGGCGGCCGCCGCGGCGGCCGTGATGTCGTACGTGGCGGACCACGGCTACCCCGTGCCCCGGGTACGGCCCTCCGCCTCGCGCACCGACCTGGTGATGGAGCGGCTGTCCGGGCCGACGATGCTGGGCGCCCTGCTGGAGGGTTCACTCGGCACGCGGCAGGCGGGCTCGACGCTCGCCGGGCTGCTGCGGCGGCTGCACGCCGTTCCCGGGCGCGGGGCCGACGATCCCGGCGCCCGCGTCCTGCACCTGGACCTCCATCCCGACAACGTGATCCTCACCCCGGACGGGCCCCGGGTCATCGACTGGACCAACGCGGAGGACGGCCACCCCGGTCTCGACTGGGGCATGTCCGCGGTGATCCTGGCCCAGGTCGCCGTCGGCGGCGAACCGCTCGCCGACCCGGCCCGCGCGATGCTCACGGCCCTGCTCGAAGACCCGTCCGGTGTCACGGAGTCCGGCCTCGCGCAGGCCCGCGAGCGGCGCGCGGCCAATCCGACGATGAGCCCCCGGGAGGTGGAACTGCTGCCGGCCGCCGAGGACTTGATACGTACGCTGATTCGTTAGCCCGCGCGGTGTCGGTCCCCCATGTGGCTGTCCAGCAGGCACGGACCCCGGCGGCGGGCGGATCACACCGCCACGTACGCCACCGGCTCGCTCCCCGGTACCGCCTCCGCCCGGCCCTGCTTCACCAGACGGCGCAGATGGGCCTCGGCCTCCGAGACCGCGATGTTGCGGGATCCGTAGGGGATCTGCTCCCAGGGACGGTTCCACTCCATCCGCTCGGCCAGCTGCCACGGCGTGAGGGGCTCACAGAGCAGCGCCAGCAGCCCGGCGAGCCGCTCCTCGTGGTGCGCGAGCAACTCCCTTACGCGGGAGGCCGCGTCGGCGAAGGCGTGCTGATGGGCCGGGAGGACCTCGGCGGGGGCCAGGCGTCCGACGCGTTCGAGCGAGTCCAGGTAGTCGCCGAGGGGATCCGTCACCGTCGCGTCGTCGGGATCCTCGTACAGGCCGATGTGCGGGGTGATCTCCGGGAGCAGGTGGTCGCCGGAGAACAGACGGCCGTGACCGGGGAGCCGGGAGGGGTGCTCCTCCTCCAGGTGCAGGCAGACATGGCCCGGGGTGTGGCCCGGCGTCCAGATCGCGCGCAGCCGGCGGCCCGGGAGGTCGAGCAGCTCGCCGGGGACGACCTCCCGGTCGGGCAGCGCGGGGGAGAGGCCGGGCAGGGTACGGCGCCGTGCGGTGCGCAGCGGAGCCACGTGCTCCTCGGGGGCGCCGGCGGCGGCGAGCTTGGCGGCCATGTACGAGAACCAGCGCTCCGGCCGGGTCTCACGGGCGCGGCGCACGATCGCGGTGTCGGCCGCGTGCATGGCGATCCAGGCGCCCGAGGCCTCCCGCACCTTGCCCGACAGTCCGTGGTGGTCGGGGTGGTGATGGGTGATCACCACCCCGTGGAGCTCGGCGACGGACGTGCCGCATGCCGTCAGGCCCTCGGCGAGGGCGTCCCAGGAGGCCGGGTCGTCCCAGCCGGTGTCGATCAGGACCGGGCCCCGGTCGGTGTCGACGACGTATACGAGGGTGTGGCCGAGGGGGTTGTCCGGGATGGGGACCTGGAGGGAGCGGACGCCGCCTCCGTGGTCGTGCACCTGCGCCATGGGCTCCCCAATCGCCGCGTTCCCGTCACTATAACTAGAACAGGTTTCCATGGGAGCCCGGGTCGACCAACGGCCCCCGTCGCATCCGTGGACTACCCCGGACGGAGCTGGTATCAGTTCCCTATCTGATGGATCGTCAGACATGCAGTCCCCGGGGAGGCAGTCGGCCATGACCGAGCTCGTGGAACACGGACAGCTGTTCATCGGCGGGGAGTTGACCGACCCCCTGGGCAAGGACGTCATAGAGGTGATCTCCCCGCACACGGAAGAGGTCATCGGCCGGGTGCCGCACGCCTCGCGCGAGGACGTGGACCGGGCGGTCGCGGCCGCACGCACCGCGTTCGACCAGGGGCCCTGGCCTCGGACGACACTCGACGAGCGGATCGGGGTCGTCACGCGGATCAAGGACGCGATCGCCGTCCGGCACGAGGAGATCGCCCGGGTGATCTCCTCCGAGAACGGGTCGCCGTACTCCTGGAGCGTCCTCGCTCAGGCGCTCGGCGCGATGATGGTGTGGGACGCGGCGATCACGGTCGCCCGGAACTTCACCCACGAGGAGACGCGCGACGGCGTCCTCGGGAAGATCCTCGTGCGGCGCGAGCCGGTCGGGGTGGTCGCGGCCGTCGTCCCGTGGAACGTCCCGCAGTTCGTCGCCGCCGCCAAGCTCGCGCCCGCCCTGCTCGCGGGCTGCACGGTGGTGCTCAAGCCGTCGCCCGAGTCGCCGCTGGACGCGTACATCCTCGGCGAGATCGCCAGGGAGGCCGGACTGCCGGAGGGCGTGCTGTCGATCCTCCCCGCGGACCGCGAGGTCAGCGAGTACCTGGTCGGGCACCCCGGGATCGACAAGGTGTCCTTCACCGGCTCGGTCGCCGCGGGCCGGCGCGTGATGGAGGTGGCCTCCCGCAACCTTACGCGCGTGACGCTGGAGCTGGGCGGGAAGTCGGCGGCCGTCGTCCTGCCGGACGCCGACATCGAGACGTCGGTGCCGGGGATCGTCTCCGCGGCCTGGATGAACAACGGCCAGGCCTGTGTCGCGCAGACCCGCATCCTCGTGCCGCGCTCCCGCTACGACGAGTTCGCGGACGCCTTCGCCGCGGCGGCCGGCGCGCTCAAGGTCGGCGACCCGCTGGACCCGGCGACCCAGGTCGGCCCGCTCGTCGCCCGTCGCCAGCAGCAGCGCAACCTCGACTACATCCGCATCGGCCAGGAGGAGGGCGCCAAGATCCTCACCGGCGGCGGCCGCCCGCCGGGCCTGGACCGCGGCTGGTACGTGGAGCCGACCCTCTTCGGCGACGTCGACAACTCCATGCGGATCGCCCGCGAGGAGATCTTCGGCCCGGTGATCTG
>NZ_JBHYKH010000130.1:0-3059 GCF_042741275.1 Streptomyces sp. NPDC058964 | reverse complement strand
CTTGCCGCCTACCCTCTCCGGCTACGTCTAAAACTCCAGGGGCTGCCCCCGGGCGTTCTTCTTGGGCCGGTTTATTTGTCTCCTGCCGTACGGCGACGAGTCCGAGGCGCTGAAGATCGCCAACGACTCCGACTACGGGCTGTCCGGCAGCGTCTGGACGTCGGACGTGGCGCACGGCATCGACGTCGCACGGCAGGTCCGTACCGGCACCTACTCCGTCAACACCTTCAGTCTGGACATGCTCGGCCCCTTCGGCGGCTACAAGAACTCGGGGCTGGGGCGGGAGTTCGGGCCCGAGGGGTACGGCGAGTACCTGGAGCACAAGATGGTCCACCTCCCGGCCGGCTGGGAGGGATAGGAATGGGAGACCGCTGGCGCGTCGAGGTCGACCGCTCCGTCTGCATCGGCTCCGCCCAGTGCGTCCACCACGCCCCCGACGGCTTCCGCCTCGACACCGGCCGCCAGTCGCGGCCCGTCGAGGCGGAGACGGACGCGAACGAGCGGGTCCTGGCGGCGGCGGAGAGCTGCCCGGTGGAGGCCATCATGATCACGATGCTCGGGAGCGGGGAGCCGGTGTTCCCGCCGGAGAACTGAAAAAATCTCCCTTTAAATCCCTTTTGGGGGGTTCTGTCGAGCCGAATGCGGTCTATCCTGGTAGTGGCCTACGGGGCGAGTGAGGGAGTTCGACCGGAGTAGCCGACTCACGCGAGACGCGCAAGCATCCGCTGGGGCCGACGTCGACGGTCGGGCTGAGAGGCTGGAAGGCAGCAGTAGGGCCGGAAGGCGACCCCCAATACCTGATCCGGGCAATGCCGGCGAAGGGAACCCGTCTCGTAGGTTTTCGCGTGCCGTTTTCCGTGTGCCGTTTCCGCGTGCTCACAGGTCCGCGGGCAGGTGGGCCACCACGAGCGACACCGCCTCCTCGAGGGTTGCGCCCCCGCCGAGGGCGCCACCGTGGACCGTGCACACCTTGTACGGCGGCCCGGCGGTGATCACGTAGGGCATGTCGCGGTCCCCTCCGTCGAACGGCGGCCCGCTCCGCAGGAACTTCAGCGTCCCGTGCGTCGGGAACGGATACAGGGCGCGCAGGCGCGGCCTGGCATGGGCGGCCGCGACGAGCGCGAACAGCGTCTCGCCGTCGTGGAAGCCCCTGGTTCCGGGCTTGCGCTCCAGGAGCCACCGCCAGGCGGTCGCGGCGTCGGGCGCCTCAGCCATGGGCCGCGCCCCCGCGCGCCGGATCCGTCAGGTCGATCAGCCGGCACACCGTCTCGATGTCGATCTTGACCTGGGCGATGGAGGCGCGGCCCGACAGCCAGGTGATCAGGGCCGAGTGCCAGGTGTGCTCGATGACGCGGACCGCGGAGAGCTGCTCGGGGGTGGGGTGTTCCAGACCCATCGCGTCCAGGATGATCGCCGTCGTCTGCCGGGAGACCTGGTCGACCTCCGGTGAGACGCTGCGGTCCGCGAAGGTCAGCGCGCGGACCATCGCGTCGGCAAGATGCGGCTCGCGCTGCAGGGCGCGGAAGGCCCGCATCAGCGTCTCCGCGACCCGCTCGGCCGCCGTGTCGCCCGCCGGGGGCTTCTTCCGCAGGGTGCCGTGCATGTGCTCCAACTGGTCCTGCATGGTGGCGACGAGGAGATGCACCTTGGACGGGAAATAGCGGTAGAGCGTGCCGAGGGCCACCTGCGAGGACTCCGCGACCTCCCGCATCTGCACCGCGTCGAAACCGCCCCGGCTGGCCAGCTGCGCACTGGCGTGCAGAATCCGGCGGCGGCGGGCCTCCTGCCGCTCGGTGAGGGGAGGCGAGGCCGGTCGAACGGTACTGGCTTCCGCAGGCATGGGTCCCGTTCCGTGACAGTCGGTGAGGGCGGGTGATCACACAGCATGGCAGGGCTCCGCGCCGTGGCGCGAATCACCTGATCCACTTCTCACAGCGCCCCTACCTGCCGGTAGATTCAGAGCCTCTTGAACGATCAAGTCTGAAACTTGTTCTAGATTACCGTCCCGGCGTAGTCTCGCGGGAAAATGCAGGGAGAAGGGGGCCCAGAGTGACCGCTGAGGCCAGGGAGGCGGGTCCCCGACCGGACCTTGCCGCCGACGGCGAGCGACCGCTCGACATCGCGCTTCTCACCTATAAAGGGAACCCGTTCTGCGGGGGCCAAGGTGTCTACGTACGGCACCTCTCGCGCGAGCTGGCCCGCCTCGGCCATCGGGTCGAGGTCATCGGCTCCCAGCCGTACCCCGTCCTCGACGACGACGAGACCTACGACGGCCGCCTGAGCCTGACCGAGCTGCCCAGCCTCGACCTCTACCGGTCGCCCGACCCCTTCCGCACCCCCGAGCGCGACGAGTACCGGGACTGGATCGACGCGCTGGAAGTCGCGACCATGTGGACCGGCGGTTTCCCCGAGCCGCTCACGTTCTCCCTCCGGGCCCGCCGTCATCTGCGCGCCCGCCGCGGCGAGTTCGACGTCGTGCACGACAACCAGACGCTCGGCTACGGCCTCCTGGGCGACATCGGCGCGCCCCTGGTCACCACCATCCACCACCCCATCACCGTCGACCGGCAGTTGGAACTGGACGCGGCCGAGGGCTGGCAGCGCCGCTACTCCGTGCGCCGCTGGTACGCCTTCACCCGGATGCAGAAGCGCGTCTCCCGGCGCCTGCCGTCGGTCCTCACCGTCTCCGGCACCTCCCGCCAGGAGATCGTCGACCATCTCGGGGTGCGTGACGACCGCATTCACGTGGTCCACATCGGTGCCGACACCGACCTCTTCTCGCCGAATCCGGCGGTGCCCGTCGTCCCGGGCCGGATCGTCACCACCTCCAGCGCCGACGTGCCGCTCAAGGGCCTGATCTTCCTGATCGAGGCACTCGCGAAGGTGCGCACCGAGCACCCCGACGCACACCTCGTCGTCGTCGGCAAGCGCGCCGAGGACGGGCCGGTCGCCCAGGCCATCGAGCGGTACGGCCTGGAGGGCGCCGTCGAGTTCGTGAAGGGCATCTCGGACGCCGAGCTGGTCGATCTGGTCCGCTCGGCCGAGGTCGCCTGCGTACC
>NZ_JBHYKH010000129.1:12020-19285 GCF_042741275.1 Streptomyces sp. NPDC058964 | reverse complement strand
GGGCGCACTTTCGGGCGACTCCACCGTCCGTACGGAACGGTGGTGGCCGCCTGACCGGGGTGACCCGCCGTCCCGGGGGACGGTCGGGTGGGAGATCGGAGCCTCCACTTGTGGGCCGGGCCTGCTCGCCGTGTGGCATGCCTGTCCGGCCGGTCGTCACACAAGGTTAGCAGCATCGGGCGGGAAGGGCTAATCAGGGCCAGGTGGGGCACTCACCGTCGCTGCGCCTATCGTGTGGAGCATGAGTGAGACCCCCGTCGACTTCGACTCCATGACCCGCGACATCGCCGAGGTCCCCGCGGTCGAGGTGATCGTGACGGTCGCCGTCAACCTGATGAGCGCCGCGGCCGTGAAGCTCGGTCTGACCGAGGACGGCGACAAGCACAAGGACCTGGACGAGGCCCGCAAGCTGGTGACCGCGCTGGCCGGTCTGCTGGACGCGAGCGCGACCGAGATCAGCTCCTTCCACGCCGCGCCGCTGCGCGACGGCCTGAAGTCGCTGCAGCTGGCGTTCCGCGAGGCCTCGATCGTCCCGGACGAGCCCGGCCAGGGCCCCGGCGAGAAGTACACCGGACCCGTCTACGGCTAGTTTCCCCCGCGCACGTACAAGGGCTCGCCCGGAGGCGTCGTCCCGGCCGGCAGCAGCGCCAGGTCGAGACCACGCACCAGGCGGGCCCTGAGCGTTTCGTCGGCCGCCAGGCGGCCGGCGACGGCACGGGCCGCCTCGGCGGGGGCGGCCGTCGGGTCGAGCACCAGGGCGAGAGTGCCGTCGGTCCGGCCCGGGCCGAGGTGGGCGCGCAGCACGGCGGGCTCCGCGGCCACGGCGGCCCGGACGGCCTCGACGACGGCCGGGTCGGCGAGCGGATCGGTCGTCGTACGCCCCTCGGCCAGCGCGAGCAGCGCGGCGCCGGTCAGCTCGAACGCCACCGGGCCCGACATGTCCAGCACGACCGTGTCCGCCTTCTCGTGCGCGGCGGCCTGCAGGGCCTGGTGCAGGGGTACGGCCACGGGCCGGGCCTGCGGGTCCCAGCGGGCCAGGGAGTCGGTGGAGGTGAAGGCGGGCAGCGCGGTGCGCCCACCGGCCTTCAGCGTGGGTACGGCCATGTCGCTGGTCTTCTCGCGGCGCAGCCCGTTCTCGTCCTCCTCGACCTCGCCCAGGACGGCCACGACCGGGACGAGCAGCCGGGCGCCCTTGAGCGCCTCCAGGACGGGTCCCACGGCGGTGCGGTCCTCGGCCCAGGCGGCGAGCGCGGCGCTCAGCCGGGGATCGGCGGAACCGTCGTCGTCGGAGTAGCCGGGGTCGGGAATGTTCTTGTTCGCCACGGTCCCCGACCCTATAGGGGGGATGCTGCTGGGCTTGTGCGGCCCCCGAAACCCGGCCGTCACGCGATTCACCGGAATCTCAGACATCCCTGACGTGCTTCTAAGGTCCGTCCAACGGCGTACACAGTCCCGGCCTCGAGCATCGCGGGCATGGAGTCCTCCAGAGCCCGCCGTCGCCGCCGCGCCCGTCCGTCCCGGCGCCGTACGGCCGTCCACGTCGCGCTCGCGGCCGCCGCGGTGGCCGGGGTCACGGCCGGCGGAACCGTGTACATGAAGGCGCGGGCGCACCAGGGCCCCGTATCCTCGGCGAAGTCGTCGTCGTCGAAGTCGTCGTCCTCGTCCTCGTCCTCGGCGTACGGGGAGGAATCGGTGGAACCCGTGGCGGAACCGGCGGTGGACCACACCGCGCTGCTGGCCGAGACCATGAAGTCGGTGACCGTACCGGCCGGCGCCGAGGTGTCGGCGGCGGTGGTGAACCTGGACTCCGGCGAGAGCGCCGCCTACGGCGACGGGGCCTTCGACACGGCGAGCATCGTCAAGGTGGACATCCTGGCGGCGCTGCTGCTCCAGGCGCAGGACGCCGGCCGGCATCTCACGGCGACCGAGAAGGTGCACGCCACGAAGATGATCGAGAACAGCGACAACGCCTCCGCGACGGCGCTGTGGAACACCATCGGAGGGGCCGACGGGCTCGACGCGGCGAACAAGCGCTTCGGACTCACCGGGACGGAGGGTGGCGAAGGCGCGCTGTGGGGGTTGACCCAGACCACGGCCGCCGACCAACTCCTCCTGCTCCAGCAGGTGTTCGGGGAGGACTCGAAGCTCAGCGGGGCCTCGCGGGCGTATCTCCAGGGGCTGATGGGGAACATCGAGTCCGACCAGCGGTGGGGTGTCTCGGCCGCGGGGGACGGCTCCGCCTGGGCGCTGAAGAACGGCTGGCTGGCGCGCAGCACGACGGGGCTGTGGGACGTGAACAGCATCGGGCGCGTGACCGTGGACGGCACCCGCTGTCTGGTGGCCGTCCTGTCGAACGGCAGCACCACGCGGGCGAAGGGCATCCTGCTGGTGGAGTCGGCGGCGAAGGCCGCCGTGTCGGTGTTCGCGGGGAACGCCGCGTCCGCGTCGGCCTCGGCCGCCTCCGGGCGACAGTAGCGATCCCCGTGGGTCAGTAACGATCCCCGTGTGCACGGCGCCGGCCGCGCCACAGGACGACGGCCGCGACGAGGAGAACGCCGCCGGCGCCGCCCGCCAGGGGGCCCGCCCAGCCGGCCGGACCGGAGTCGGCACTCGCGGTGTCGGGGCCCGGCCCGAAGTACTTGTCGCCGTAGGCGGCCGGGTGGAGGCCCTTCGGCTCGAGGCGGGCGGCCGCCCTGATGGCGGCGGCGGGATCGACGAACCCGAAGCCGCGGGAGTCGTCACGGCCCCCGCTGGGAGCGTTTCGGGCGGTGTCCTCGAGCAGCTTCTTGATCTGGGCAGGGGTCAGCCCCGGGTGGGCCGCCTTCACCAGCGCCACCGCGCCCGAGACGAAGGCGGAGGCGGCACTCGTCCCCCATCCCTCGTAGTACTTGTGGTCCGGGTCGGCGATGACGACGTCGACACCGGGCGCGCCGACCGTCGCGTACCAGCGGCGGGTGGAGAAGGAGGCGCGGGTGCCGTACTGGTCGACGGCGGTGGCGGCGATGACTCCGGGGTAGGCGGCCGGATAGGAGATGTGGTCGCCCTTCTCGCCGCCGTTGCCCGCGGAGGCCACGACCACGGAACCCTTCTTGAGGGCGTACTGCACGGCCTCGTCCTCGCTCGGCTCGGGGTGCGCGGAGGCGGAGTCGTCGCCCAGGGAGAGGTTGATGACGTCGGCGCCCTGGTCGGCGGCCCAGCGGATGCCCTCGGCGAGGGCGTTGCCGCGGGTGCTGCGGGCCTTGCCGCGGGCGGTGTCGCCGTCCTCGAGGATCACCCTCACGGGCAGGATCTTGGCCTCGGGCGCGATGCCCATGACCCCGTCGGCGTCGCCGGCTCCGTGGCCGTGCCCGGCGATGATCCCCGCCATGGCCGTCCCGTGCCGCGCCCAGGTGCGGTCGCCGGGTTTGGCGCCGAAGCCGACCAGGTCCTTGCCGGGGAGCACGTTGCCGGCGAGGTCGGGGTGGTCTTCCTCGACACCGGTGTCGAGGACGGCGACGGTGATGCCCTTGCCCTTGGTGGTCCGCCAGGCCTGCTGGGTGTGCATGGCGGACAGGGCCCACTGCTGCGCGCGGATGCCGTCGGCGTACGCGGTGGTGGACGGCACGAGGGCCAGGGAGCCGGCGAGCAGCAGGCTCAGGGCCGAGCCGGTCAGGCCCACGCGGCGGCGGCCGCACGTCCGGGTGCTCATGAGGGCGTCTCCGTGGCCGAGCGGACGGTCTTGCGCAGGCTCCGCTGGACGCGGTCGGCCAGGCCCTGTGCCTCCTGGCCGAGGCCGCCCTGGGCGGGGGCCGAGGTGGCGCCGGACCGCATGGCGTCCGCGGCGGGCTGCGGGGCGTCGACGGTACGGCCGTCGGCCCAGCCGGAGACCGCGTAGGCGACGACCGGGGCGTCGGTGAGGACGGAGATGGTCCAGGACGCGCGTTGCTTGTCACCGAAGGCGGCGGCGACGGTGTTCCTGGCGGCATACGGACGGGGCATCAGGTCGGCACGGCGGTCCAGGCCCTCGTTCCTGAAGCGGGCCGAGAGCGAGGACATGGCGGCGGGGTCGGCCTTGGTGAACAGGATGCCGACGGTGGTGACGTAGCTCTGGGTGGCGTCGGTGTAGGTGGCGCGCAGCAGCCGCTGGCAGCCGACCGGGGCGAGCGCCTTGCGCAGCAGTGGGTCGAAGGCGTTGGCGCAGCCGCTGTCCGGGGCGACGGCGATCCGCGTCCAGGTGCGGTCGGCGCCGCCCGGCCCGGCACCCGTCCCCTCCACGATGGGCGGGAACAGCTGGTCGACCGGCACGCTGTGCCACAGCGCGGCGGCCGCGGTGAAACTGTCGCCGTCCCCCGAGCCACCGGAGTTCCCGGTGAGCCAGCTCCCGGTCACCGCACCGCCGATGAGCCCGAGTCCGAGCACGACACAGGCCGCTGCGGCGGCGGTGCGGGGTGCCACCCTCGGCACCAGCGACCGTGACCGTGACCGCTCGCCGTGTCCCTCCGTCCCGTCGTAGGACACGACGTGCCGGGTGGCGCTCCAGGAGAACGCCGGGTCCGGGGAAACGGGGCCCGCGGAGGGCAGCGACCCCGTGGACCCGGCCGGGCTCCCGGGAGCCGGGGCGTCGGCGGGGCGGGGCGGGGCGGCGGCCACGGACGGGGCGGTGCTCGGCCCTTCGCTGTGCGCGGAGGTGTTACCGGGCCTGGTCGTGGGTTTGGGCGGCACGGTGGTGGAAGCGGGGCGCCGGACCGTCTCGGCGCTCCCGGTGCCGGGCGTCGCGTCGGGCTGGTGCGGCACGGCGGCGGGCCGGGAGCCTGAAGGCCCGGACGCGGGCCCGGGACGCACGTCCGGCTTCGGCGGCACCGCGGTGGAACCGGCCCGCCCGCTCAGGGTCTCGAGCCGCAGGCCCGGCCGGGCAGCCGGCCGCGGCGGTACGGCGGAGGCGTTCTGGCGCTGACCGGCAGGTGCTTCGGACGCAGGCGTGGCCGTCGGCGCCGGCGGACGCAGACGGGCGGGACTTTCCGGGCGGGAGCCGGCCGGGGCCGCGGGGCCGCGGTCCGGGCGGGCCGGTGCGGCGCCCGGCGTCACCGGGTCGGTGGTGCCCGTGCCCGGTCGGCGCGCCTCAGGGCCGACGGACGGCGGGGCATCCGGGAAGCGCGCCGAGGCCGACGGCGGGGGCGGCGCGGGCGCGGCGCCCTGGGTCAGGCGGAACGGGCGCAGGGGCGGGAAGCGCGGCGGGGTGGCCGGGGATCCGGAAGAGTCGCGGGCCGAGTCGCCCGCACCACCGGCCCGGGGCGCCGGCGTACTCGCCTCCGACCGGGCCGGGCCCGACGAGGCTCCGCGATCTCCCCGTGCGGGGTCGCTCGTCGTGGCCGTGGGGTCCGTTCCGGGGGTCGTGGCGGGGTGGCCGGGCGGGGGCGTCGTGGGGCGGGGCGGGATCGGGGCCTGCCGCGCGTCCCTGCTCATGCACCCCCCGTTTCCTCGTGCCCCGGCCGTTCCGTACGCGGGCCGCCGTCCTCGTCGCCCGGGCCCGGCGCGGAATCGTCCGTCCCCAGGCCCGCATACCCGCAGCGGCGGCCCGGCATCCCGGCACAGGGCGTGCGGCCGGAGTCGTTCCGTCGTGCGTGCGCGTCACTCTACGGGTTGCCGACGGGCGAGCGGGAACCAGTCCGCGACCCCGGGGCATCTGCCCGGAACGTCCCCCTACCCTGCGGTAATCCTGTCTGGCAGGCTTCGTGCATGACTGCGCGCGCCGCCGACAGGGCCCGTTACGACCGGGCCACCGCCCATCTCGACGCCCCTCTCGCGATCGTGGACCTGGACGCCTTCGACGCCAACGCCGACGATCTCGCCCGCCGGGCCGGCGGGAAGCCGGTCCGGGTGGCGAGCAAGTCCGTGCGCTGCCGGGCGCTGCTCGAACGGGTGCTGGCCAGGGAGGGTTTCGCGGGCATCATGTCGTTCACCCTCGCCGAGTCCCTGTGGCTGGCCCGCTCCGGGTTCGACGACGTCCTGCTCGCCTATCCGTCCGCAGACCGCGCCGGCTACGCGGAGCTCGCCGGTGATCCCAAGCTCGCCTCGGCCGTCACCGTCATGGTCGACGACACCGCCCAGCTCGACCTCATCGACGCGGCTCGCGACGGTGGCCGTGAAGTCGTGCGCGTCTGCCTCGAGTTGGACACGTCGCTGAAGCTGCTCGGCGGACGGGTGCGGGTGGGGGCGCGTCGCTCGCCGCTGCACTCCCCCGCCCAGGTCGCGGAGCTGGCGCGGGCGGTCGCCCGGCGGCCGGGTTTCCGGCTGGTGGGGATCATGGCGTACGAGGGGCACATCGCCGGTGTCGGCGACTCCGTCGCCGGACGGCCCCTGAGGTCCCGGGCGATCCGGCTGATGCAGGCGACCGCCCGCCGGGAGCTGGCCGAGCGGCGCGCCGCCGTGGTGCGGGCGGTCCGGGCCGTGGTGCCGGACCTGGAGTTCGTCAACGGCGGCGGTACGGGCAGTGTGCAGCACACGGCGGCCGAGGACTCGGTCACCGAGATCGCGGCCGGTTCCGGCCTGTACGTGCCTCGGCTCTTCGACAACTACACGTCGTTCACCGGGCGTCCCGCCGCCCTCTTCGCCCAGCCGGTCGTACGGCGGCCGGGGGTGGGGGTCGTGACCGTGCTCGGCGGCGGCTACCCGGCCTCCGGCGCGGCCGGGCCCGACCGGCTGCCGGTGCCGTACCTGCCGGAGGGGCTGCGGTACGACCCCCAGGAGGGCCCCGGCGAGGTGCAGACACCGCTGCTCGGCTCCGCCGCCGACGATCTGCTCATCGGCGACAAGGTGTGGTTCCGGCACGCCAAGGCCGGTGAGCTGTGCGAGCGGTTCGACGTGCTGCACCTGATCGAGGGGGACGCGGTGACGGCGACCGCGCCCACCTACCGGGGCGAGGGCCACACCTTCCTCTGATCCGCAGCGGCTGTTCGGTACACGTCCGGCCGGTCGGAAACCGGTGAGCCGTCCTCGCGCAGGAGCGGTCCGCGGGTGCCGCCGGGGGCCGTGTACGCCGTGGTCGAGCACGGGCAGGGGGCGGGTCTGCGCGCAAGCGGTCCGATGAACATCGGTGTGCCCGGCCAGTGTCCGTCGGTGTCGGCGTCCCCGGCCGTGAGGGCGGGACGCCGGTCGTGACGCAGGGCCCGGAAGAGGGTGGCGTCGGTGACGCCGTTCCTGGTGACCGGGTCGATACGGTGGGTGGGGGCGCGCGGGGGGCGGGGCGGGGCAGGGGGGCCGCGCGGTGGGGGGGGGGGTGGGGCGCA
>NZ_JBHYKH010000129.1:3243-12010 GCF_042741275.1 Streptomyces sp. NPDC058964 | reverse complement strand
CCGCTGGGCCCGTACGAGGGTGCCGTCGGTCCCGCCTATCCTGGGCCCCGTGTCGTACCGTGGGGGGCGCCGGCGGGGGGGGCGCCCGCGACCAGGGTCCACGCAAGAAGGTGTCGCGTACGGCCCGAACCGCACCGTTCACTCCCTACAGGGGCGTGACGTACGCCCCGGAGATGCCGCCGTCCACGAGGAAGTCGGTGGCGTTGACGAAGGAGGAGTCGTCGCTGGCCAGGAAGGCGACGGCGGCGGCGATCTCCTCGGCCTCGGCGAACCGGCCGACCGGGATGTGCACGAGGCGGCGGGCGGCCCGCTCGGGGTCCTTGGCGAACAGCTCCCGCAGCAGCGGGGTGTTGACCGGGCCCGGGCACAGGGCGTTGACCCGGATGCCCTCCCGGGCGAACTGCACGCCCAGCTCGCGCGACATGGCGAGCACGCCGCCCTTGGAGGCGGTGTACGAGATCTGCGAGGTGGCCGCGCCCATCCGGGCCACGAAGGACGCCGTGTTGATGATGGAACCCCTGCCCTGGCGGCGCATGTAGGGGATGGCCGCCTTGCAGCACAGGAACACGGAGGTGAGGTTGACCTCCTGGACGCGCTTCCAGGCCTCCAGGCCGGTCTCCAGGATGGAGTCGTCGTCGGGCGGTGAGATGCCGGCGTTGTTGAAGGCGATGTCGACGCTGCCGTAGGTGTCGAAGGCCGCCTTGAAAAGGGCCTCGACCTGCTCGGGATCGGTGACGTCGACCTTCACGAAGAGCCCTCCGACCTCTTCCGCGACGGCCTTGCCGCGTGCCTCGTCGACGTCGCCGCAGACGATGTGGGCGCCTTCGGAGGCGAGGCGGCGCGCGGTGGCGAGGCCGATGCCGCTGCCGGCTCCGGTGATGACGGCGGTACGGCCGACCAGCCGGCGGCAGATGTTCTCCTGAGCCTGAGTCACTGTGCGGACCCCTCCGTGCTGATGAAGACGTTCTTGGTTTCGGTGAAGGCGGTCAGGGCGTCCGGGCCCAGTTCACGGCCGAGGCCGGACTGCTTGAACCCGCCGAAGGGGGTCCAGTACCGGACGCTGGAGTGGGAGTTGACGGACAGGTTGCCCGCTCGGACGGCCCGGGAGACGCGCAGGGCGCGCCCCAGGTCCCGGGTCCACAGGGAGCCGGCGAGGCCGTAGGGGGTGTCGTTGGCGAGGCGGACCGCGTCCTCCTCGTCGGTGAAGGGCAGGAGCACGGCAACCGGGCCGAAGATCTCCTCGCGGGCCGCCTCCGAGTCGGGCCGCTCCCCCGTGAGCACGGTCGGCGGGAACCAGAACCCGGGCCCGTCGGGCGCGCTGCCGCGCAGACCGGGGGCGTCGTCGGGCACGAACGACCGTACGCGGTCCAGCTGCCCCCGGCTGATCAGCGGTCCCATCTGGGTCTTCTCGTCGGCCGGGTCGCCCACCACCACGGCGGACAGGGCGTCGGCGAGCAGCCGGCCGACCTCGTCGTACACGGACTCCTGGACGAGGATCCGGGTGCGGGCGCAGCAGTCCTGGCCGGAGTTGTCGAGGAAGGAGAACGGGTCGACGGCCGCCTTCAGGTCGGCGTCGGCGAAGACGATGTTCGGGCTCTTGCCGCCGAGTTCGAGGGTGACGGGCTTGACCTGCCGGGCGCAGCGCTCCATGACCTCGCGGCCGGTGCGGGTGGAGCCGGTGAACACGATCTTGGCCACGCCGGGGTGGTCGACCAGGGCCCGGCCGGCGGTGTGGCCGTACCCGGGCGTGACCTGGAAGAGGTGCTCGGGCAGGCCGGCTTCCAGGGCCAGTTCGGCCAGGCGGAGGGCGGTGAGGGGGGTCGTCTCGGCGGGCTTGAGGACGACCGCGTTGCCCGCGGCGAGCGCCGGGAAGGACCCCCAGGCGGCGATGGGCATCGGGAAGTTCCAGGGGGCGATCACGCCCACCACCCCGAGGGGCTCCTGGAAGGTGACGTCCCAGCCGCCCGGTACGGGGATCTGCTTGCCGAGGAGGCGTTCGGCGCCGCCGGCCGCGTAGAGCAGCAGGTCGCGGGCGTTGGCGGCCTCCCAGCGGGCGTTGCCGAGGAGGTGGCCCGCCTCGCGGACCTCCAGCTGTGCCAGTTCCTCGACGTGGGCGTCGACGACGTCGGCGAAGCGGCGCAGCAGACGGGCCCGGTCGGCGGGGGCCGCCGCCGCCCAGGTCCGCTGGACGGCGGCGGCGCGGGCCACGGCGCGGTCCACGTCGGCCGCGTCGGCGGCGGGGACGGTGGCGACGACCTCCTCGGTCGCCGGGTTGAGTACCTGGAGCTCGGGCTCGTTCGACACGGAAGGACCTCTCACATGCGTTCGAAGGAGCGGCGCAGCTCCCAGTCGGTCACCGCGGCGTCGAAGGCCTCCAGCTCGACGCGCGCCATGTTGCGGTAGTGCGCGACGACCTCGTCGCCGAAGGCGGCCTTGGCGATCGGGCTGTTCTCCCACAGGTCGGCGGCCTCGCGCAGGGTGGTGGGCACGTGCTCGAACTCGGCGGTGTAGGCGTTGCCCGGGCAGGGCTCGGGCAGCTCCAGCTTCTGCTCGACGCCGTGGAGTCCGGCGGCCACCAGTGCGGCGACGGCGAGGTGCGGGTTGACGTCGCCGCCGGGCAGCCGGTTCTCGAAGCGCAGGGAGCGGCCGTGGCCGACGACGCGCAGGGCGCAGGTCCGGTTGTCGTGGCCCCAGGCGACGGCGGTCGGGGCGAAGGAGCCCGGCTGGAACCGCTTGTAGGAGTTGATGTTGGGGGCGTAGAGGAGGGAGAAGTCGCGGAGGGCGGCGAGCTGGCCGGCGAGGAAGTGCCGCATGACCTCGCTCATCCCGCCGGGTCCGGCCATGGCGTTGCCGCCGTCGGCGTCCGCGAGCGAGAGGTGGATGTGGCAGGAGTTGCCCTCGCGCTCGTTGTACTTGGCCATGAAGGTGATGGACACGCCCTCCTGGGCGGCGATCTCCTTGGCGCCGGTCTTGTAGACGGCGTGCTGGTCGCAGGTGACCAGGGCCTCGTCGTAGCGGAAGGCGATCTCGTGCTGGCCGGGGTTGCACTCGCCCTTGGCCGACTCGACGGTCAGGCCCGCGCCCGCCATCTCGTTGCGGATGCGGCGCAGCAGGGGCTCGATGCGACCGGTGCCCAGGACCGAGTAGTCGATGTTGTACTGGTTGGCCGGGGTCAGGCCCCGGTAGTTCGCGTCCCAGGCCTGCTCGTAGGTGTCCTTGAACACGATGAACTCCAGCTCGGTGCCGACCTGGGCGGTGTAGCCGAGTTCGGCGAGGCGCTCCAGCTGGCGGCGCAGGATCTGGCGGGGGGCGGCGACGACCGGGGCGCCGTCCTCCCAGGCGAGGTCGGCGATGAGCATGGCCGTGCCGGCGTTCCAGGGCACGCGGCGCAGGGTGGAGAGGTCGGGGTGCATGGCGAAGTCGCCGTAGCCGCGGTCCCAGGAGGACATGGCGTAGCCGTCGACGGTGTTCATCTCGGTGTCGACGGCGAGGAGGTAGTTGCAGCCTTCGGTGCCGTGGTGCAGCACCTCGTCGAGGAAGAAGCGAGCGGCGAACCGCTTGCCCTGGAGCCGCCCTTGCATGTCGGGGAAGGCCAGGACGACAGTGTCGATCTCGCCGCTCGCGACGAGGGCGTGCAGCTCCTCGACACTGAGGGGGGGTGTGCGGTCTGCCACGGGAGGGCTCCTTCGGCTTCGTCGCGCTTTTTCGGCCGGGCCAGGAGCCATAAGGTATTGCGGAGAACCATTGCTTGGGAAGGGGGTACGGCCGGATGTCGCAGGAGACGGAGCCGGGGGGGCTGGGCGACCGCCTCACCCCGGTGCTGCGGCCGGTGCGTGCGGGGAACGGCTTCGAGGAGGCGCTCGAGCAGATCCTGCAGGTCGTGCGGCTGGGCCTGGTGCCGGGCGGCGAGCGGCTGCCGGCCGAGCGGGAGCTCGCCGAGCGGCTCGGGATCAGCCGGGTGACGCTGCGCGAGGTACTGAAGGTGCTGCAGGACCAGGGACTGGTCGAGTCGCGGCGCGGGCGCTACGGCGGAACGTTCGTGCTGCCGCGCACCGACGCGGGCGGCGAGGACGAGCTGCGGCGGCGGATCGCCGAGGTCGACATCGAGGACGTGCTCCGGTTCCGCGAGGTCCTCGAGGTGGGAGCGGCGGGGCTGTGCGCGGCGCACGGGCTGACCGGAGAGCAGGCGGAGCGGTTGCGTGAGGCGCTGGCCCGAACGCACGACGCGCCGCTGAGCGAGTACCGGCGCCTGGACACCCTGCTCCACCTCACCCTGGCGGAGCTGTGCGGCTCGCCGACGCTGACCGCGCAGTACGCGGCGGTGCGGGCGACGGTGAACGACCTGCTGGACTGCATCCCGCTGCTCGTCCGCAACCTGGAGCACTCGCAGCGGCAGCACCTGGCGCTGGTCGAGGCCGTGCTGGACGGGGACGCGGACGGGGCGCGGGAGATGATGCGGGAGCACTGCGCGGGAACGGCCGCGCTGCTGCGGGGGTTCCTGGCGTGAGGTGAGGGCTTGCCGTTCACCGGCGCCTCGGCAAAGGTATGAGCACAGTCCATTGTGGGGAGCGGGAGGTCGTATGGCGGGCAGACCGCTGATCGGCGTCAGCACGTATCTGGAGTCCGGGACGCGCTGGGGCGTGTGGGAGCTCGAGGCCGCACTGCTCCCGGCCGGGTATCCGCGGCTGGTGCAGCGGGCCGGGGGGCTGGCCGCGATGCTGCCGCCGGACGATCCGGAGCACGCCTCGGCGGCCGTGGCGCGGCTGGACGGCCTGGTGATCGCCGGCGGCCCGGACGTCGAGCCGGTGCGGTACGGCGCGCAGCGCGACCCCCGTACGGGGCCGCCGGCCCGGCAGCGCGACGCCTGGGAACTCGCCCTGATCGACGCGGCGCTGGCCGCGGGCGTGCCGCTGCTCGGCATCTGCCGGGGCATGCAGCTGCTGAACGTCGCCCTCGGGGGCACGCTGACGCAGCACATCGACGGGCACACGGAGTCGGTCGGGGTCTTCGGACGGCATCCGGTCAAGCCGGTGCCGGGGACGCTGTACGCGGGAGCCGTGCCGGAGGAGGCGTCGGTACCGACGTACCACCACCAGGCGGTGGACCGGCTCGGCGAGGGGCTCGTCGCGTCGGCGTACGCGTCCGACGGCACGATCGAGGCCGTCGAGCTCCCGTCCGGCACCGGATGGGTCCTGGGAGTGCAGTGGCATCCGGAGATGGACGACGACCTGAGGGTGATGCGCGAACTGGTGCGGGCCGCCTCGTAGTGGTGCGGGCCGCCTCGTGGTGCGGGCCGCCTCGTGGTGGTGCGTTCGCCGTGCGGCTCAGCCTCGCGTCAGTGACAGCAGCTCGCGTGCGGGGCCGGTCGGGCGGTGTCCGGTCGGCCAGACGGCGCGCAGGTCCCTGGCCAGTGAGACGCCGTCGACGGGGATGCTGACCAGGCGCCGCATCGCCAGCTCCTCCCGGACGGCGAGTTCGCTGAGGACCGCCGGGCCGGCGCCGCTGACCGCCGAGGCCTTCACCGCCGTGGTGGAGGAGAGTTCGATGAGGGGGCGGGCCAGGCCGCCGAGGGCCGCGTCGAGGACCTGGCGGGTGCCGGAGCCGCGCTCCCGGAGGATCAGGGGGGTGGTCGCCAGCTCGGCGGCCGGGAGAGCCTGCCGACGGCGCGCCCAGGGATGGGCGGGGGCCGTGACGACGATCAGACGGTCGTGGGCGATCACGGCGGAGTCCAGGCCCGGCGGCACCGTGAGGCCCTCCACGAAGCCCAGGTCCGCCTCGTCCGCCAGGAGGCGTTCCGCCACCGCCGCGGAATTGCCCGCCAGGAGCGACACGGCGGTGTCGGGGCGTTCGGCGCGCAGGGCCAGGAGCCAGCCGGGGAGCAGGTACTCGGCGATCGTCATGCTGGCCGCGACCCGCAGGCGTGAGTCACGGCGGTCCCTCAGCGCCTGCGCCCCCGCGTCGAAGACCTCCGCCGCCTCCACGATGCGTCGCGCCCAGTCCGTCACCAGCGCACCGGCGTCCGTGAGCCGGGAGCCGCGTGGTGAGCGGTCCACCAGGGCCACACCCAGCTGGCGTTCCATGGAGCGGATCCGGCTGCTGGCGGCCGGCTGGGTGATGCCGAGCTCCCGCGCGGCCGCCCCGAGGCTGCCCAGCCGCGCCACCGCCAGCAGCAGTTCCAGGGCCCCCAGGTCCGGCACCCGGTGCGCCAGTGTTCCGGACCCCCGCCACTCCTCCGCATCGCTCATAAGACCAGCTTATGCCCCCATAGAGACAGACTCCCTGGTCGCTGCCGTCCAGGCGCGCGACCGTGCAGTCATGGTCATCGCAGCCGTCCGTCATCTCGGCCCCAACTGGTACGCCTCCGTCATGGGCACGGCCATCGTGGGAAGCGCCGGTGCCGCGCTCCCCCCGCTCGGCGACGGCCTGCGTCCCGCGTGCGCCGCTGTCTGGGCCCTGTCCTGTGTGCTCCTCCTGGCCCTGCTCGGCGCCCGTGCCCTGCACTGGGCGCACCACCGCGACCAGGCCCGCGCCCACCTCCTCGACCCTGCGGCGGCCCCGTTCTACGGCTGCCTGTCCATGGCTCTGCTGGCCGTCGGCGGAGGTGCCATGGCCGTCGGACGGGACTGGATCGGAACCGGCGCCGCGGTCGTCCTCGACGGCGTGCTGTTCGTCGCCGGAACGGTCGTCGGGCTGGCGGCCGCCGTCGCCGTGCCGTACCTCATGGCCGTACGCCACCGGACAGAGCCGGGGCAGGCCACGCCCGTGTGGCTGCTGCCGCTGGTCGCCCCCATGGTGTCCGCCGCCCTGGGACCGGCCCTCGTGCCGCACCTTCCGGCCGGGCAGCCCCGGGAGAGCCTGCTGTTCGCCTGCTTCGCGATGTTCGGGCTCAGCCTGCTCGCCACGCTGCTGATGCTGCCCCTCGTCTTCGCCAGGCTGATCACCGGGGAGGCGCTCCCGCTCGCGCTCACGCCGACACTGTTCCTGGTGCTGGGGCCGCTCGGGCAGTCCACCACCGCCGTCGGACGGTTCGCGGACGTGGCCCCGGGGGTCGTCCCGGCGCCGTACGACCAGGGCTTCGGCCTGCTCGCCGTCCTCTACGGGGTGCCGGTCATGGGCTTCGCGCTGCTGTGGCTCGGGCTGGCCACCGCCCATGTGGTGCGGGCCCGGCGGCATGGCATGGGCTTCGCGATGACGTGGTGGGCGTTCACCTTCCCGGTCGGCACCTGTGTCACCGGGTCCGCCGCGCTCGCCCGGCACACGGGGCTGGCCGGGTACGACTGGCTCGCGGTGGCGCTGTACGGCGTGCTCGTCGCCGCGTGGGCGGCGGCGGCCGCCGGGACGGTACGGGGGCTGGTCAGCGGTGAGCTGCTCGCAGGGCCTCGGCCAGTACCGACGGCGCCTCGGCCAGTGACGGGCCGTACCACGTCAGGTGCCGTCCGCTGACGAGGGCGCAGGGCAACCCCGGAAAGGCCTCCGGGCCGTCGTCGGGGGTGAAGCGGTAGGGCTCGTCCGGGAGGACGACCAGGTCCGGGGCCGCCGCCCGCAACTCGTCGAGCGGGATGCGCGGGTAGCGCTCCGGATGGTCCGCGTGGAGGTGGTCCACGCCCAGCCGGGCCAGCACGTCGCCCGCGAAGGTGTCCCGGCCCAGGACCATCCAGGGGCGCCGCCAGATCGGCACGACCGCCCTCGTGCGGTGCCGGGGTGCCGGGAGCGACGACCAGGTCCGTTCCGCCTCGGACAGCCATCGGGGGCGGGCCGGGGCACCGCACGCGGCCAGCACCCGGGACAGCTCCCGGAAGGCCTGCGGCACCTCCCGCACCTCGGTGACCAGCACCTCCAGACCCGCCGAGCGCAGGGCGTCCAGGTCGGGGGCGCGGTTCTCCTCCTCGTTGGCGATCACCAGGTCCGGGGCGAGTCCGGCGATGCGGTCGAGGCGGGGGTTCTTGGTGCCGCCCACGCGGACGACGGGCAGGTCCGCGGGCCGGGTGCACCAGTCGGTGGCGCCGACCAGGACGCCCGGCGCGGACACGGCCACCGCCTCGGTGAGCGACGGAACGAGGGAGACGACCCGCACTAGCGTGAACGGTCCTGGACCGCCTCGATGTGTTCCGCCACCGCCACCACGATCACGCGGGTGTCGGGAACCGTGGCCCGCCAGCGGTGCCGGACGCCGCCCGTGAGGTAGAGGGTGTCGCCGCGCCCGAGCCGGTAGGCGCGGCCCTCCGCCTCGATCTCCACGGCACCGTCGGCGACGTACATCAACTCGTCGTTGCGGTGCTGGAATTCACGGCCCGCGTCGTGGTCGCCGGTGAACTCCGAGGCGTGCAGCTGATGGTGACCGCGGACCAGGGAGCGCACCCGGGGAGTGAAGTCCTGATCGGTGGTGTCGGAGCGGACGACGTCGACGCTGCAGGCGGGATCGGCGGCGGCGAGGAGTTCCACGGCGGTCGTGCGCAGGGCGTCGGCGACCTTCTCCAGGGAGCTTCTGCTGGGGCGCGCCCGGTCGTTCTCGATCTGGCTCAGGAAGGGCACCGACAGCCCGCTGCGCTCGGCCACGTCGGCGAGGGTGAGCTCCAGCGCACGGCGTCGCCGCCGGACGGCCGCGCCCACTCGCACGGGCTGTTGTTCTTTGTGGTCGCCCATCGCTCCGGCTCCCTCCTTCGCTCGTCGTCGCGCCGCGCGGGGGGGGGGGGGGGGGGGGCGCGCGCCCGCCCCGCCGGGATCGAGCACACCCCGCAGAAGGAGACAGAGAGACACAGACACAGAG
>NZ_JBHYKH010000129.1:0-3233 GCF_042741275.1 Streptomyces sp. NPDC058964 | reverse complement strand
CCCCGGCGCCCCGCCGGCCCGCCCCCCCCCAGCGGGCGGTGTTTTTTTTGGTTGGGCCCCCCAGCGGCCCTGCACCCCCTCTCCGCGGGCGGGCGCGCGGGGGGGTCCCCGGCCGCGGGCCCCACCGCTCCTGATGAGTTCTCTGCACCCTACGCATGTTCGGCAAACCGTTTCACGCGGCCGTCACATCCATGTCATGTCGCGCGCACCCCACCCCTACGGTTCGCGCCAGTGGTCGAGGCCTTCTCGCCCGCGGGCGGCGGGCACGCGGTCCCGTGTCACGCCTTCGGTACCGTGCGCGATCGGCCGCTCCGGCCGGCGGCCGCGCGGAGCTTGGGCGAGGGCGTAGCGCTACGTGGTTGGCCGGATCCTTCTCGTGGACGCGTCGGGTGCCTAGGATCACCGCCGGTGGTGCACATCGCTGTTGGGGGGACGACCGTGGAACGACCGGACGACCGTCTCGCGTCCGCTCTGCGCTTCGCGACGGAACTCGTGGCCTGGGTGGCGACACCCTGGGCCCTCGCCGGGTACTCCCGGCCGCTCGCCGTGCTCTCGGTGGTGCTGCTGATCGGTCTCCCGACCGTCTTCGCGACGCCGGGTGACAAGGCGAGCGTGATCGTCGCCGTTCCGGGGCCGGTCACCGTGGCACTGGTACTGCTCCAGCTCGTCGCGGCCGTGGTCTCGGCATGGTTCGTGCTGCCCGCCTGGGCCGCCGTCCTCGTGTCCCTGCTGGCCGCCGCCACGCTCGTCACGGAACAGCCGCGCCGGCGCCGGCTGTGGAGGCTGCCGCTCCGCGCCGACGCGTGACTGTCGGTGCCGTGCGGCATGATGCGTGGCGTGACCGGACGACTGATGCTCCTCGACACCGCCTCGCTGTACTTCCGTGCCTACTTCGGCGTCCCGGACTCCGTGCGGGCTCCGGACGGCACACCGGTGAACGCCGTGCGCGGGCTGCTGGACTTCATCGACCGGCTGGTCAAGGACCACCGGCCGGACCTCCTGGTGGCCTGCATGGACGCCGACTGGCGGCCGCAGTGGCGGGTCGACCTCATCCCCTCCTACAAGGCGCACCGGGTCGCCGAGGAGCACGAGACGGGACCCGACGAGGAGGAGGTGCCGGACACACTCTCCCCGCAGGTACCGGTCATCGAGGCCGTGCTCGACGCGCTCGGCATCGCACGGGTCGGCGTCGAGGGGTACGAGGCCGACGACGTGATCGGCACGTTCACCGCGCGCGCCGGTGGACCGGTGGACATCGTCACCGGTGACCGCGACCTGTACCAGCTGGTCGACGACGCCCGGGGTGTGCGGGTGCTGTACCCGCTCAAGGGCGTGGGCACGCTGCAGATGACCGACGAGACCCTGCTGCGCGAGAAGTATGGGGTCGACGGCAGTGGGTACGCGGATCTGGCGCTGCTGCGCGGCGACCCGAGCGACGGACTGCCCGGTGTGCCCGGCGTCGGCGAGAAGACGGCCGCCAAACTGCTGGCCGAGTTCGGGAACCTGGACGGGATCATGGCTGCGGTGGACGACCCGAAGGCGAAGCTCACGCCCTCCCAGCGCAAGCGGCTGGAGGAGGCCCGGCCGTATGTCGCCGTCGCGCCGAAGGTGGTACGGGTCGCCGCCGACGTACCGCTTCCGGACGTCGACACGAGGCTGCCGCACGCGCCGCGCGACCCGGCGGGGCTGGACGCGCTGGCGATGCGCTGGGGACTGGGGGGTTCCCTGCACCGGCTTCTGACGACGCTGGGCGCGTGAGCGGCGCAGGTCATTTTCCAGCAAAACGCGTTCACCCGGTCCGCATGATGAAGGTGTTGGTCAAAAGGGGATGCTAACTTAGGTAAACCTAACCAATGGAGCAGGAGGCCGTCATGGCAGAGCGCCCGGGACGCAGGCCGCGGAAGCCCCATTCCGCCCAGGTCGTTCGCACGGAGCGGCTCACCCCGCACATGCAGCGCGTGGTCCTGGGCGGCGACGGCCTCGCGGACTTCGCGGCGGACACTTGCACCGACCACTATGTGAAGCTCCTGTTCGGCGCCGACGGCGTGACCTATCCGGAGCCGTTCGACATGCAGCGGATCCGTGAGGAGTTCCCGCGCGAGCAGTGGCCGGTGACCCGGACGTACACGGTGCGGAGCTGGGACCCCGAAACCAGGGAGCTCGCCCTGGACTTCGTGGTCCACGGGGACGAGGGCCTGGCCGGTCCCTGGGCGCTGCGGGCACGACCCGGCGAGGTCGTGCGTTTCATGGGACCCGGCGGTGCCTACGCGCCCGACGTGAGCGCCGACTGGCATCTGCTCGTCGGCGACGAGAGCGCGTTGCCCGCGATCGCCCGCTCCCTGGAGGCGCTGCCCAAGGGCGCCAAGGCCTTCGCCTTCGTCGAGGTCTCCGGCCCGGCGGAGGAGCAGAAGATCGGCTCCGACGTGGAGGTCGTCTGGCTGCACCGCGGGGACCGGCCCATCGGCGAGGCCCTCGTGCAGGCCGTACGGGCACTGGAGTTCCCGGCGGGCCGGGTGCACGCGTTCGTGCACGGCGAGGCGAGTTTCGTGAAGGAGCTGCGCCGGCTCCTGCGGGTCGAGCGCGAGATCCCGCGCGAGGACCTGTCGATCTCCGGCTACTGGCGCCTGGGCCACAACGAGGACGGCTGGCAGGCCTCCAAGCGGGAGTGGAACGCCCGCATCGAGGAGGAGCAGGAGGGCGGCACGGCGGCCGCGGCCTGAGACACCGGCAACGGGCACGGGGGGGGGCCCCCGCGGGTGGCCGCCGGGGCCGTTTTTAGCCCCCCCCCCGATGGGTACACACACCCCCCCCCCCCCACCCCCCGTGTGTACATGGTCTGGGGGGCTCGTTTTTGTTTATACGCCCCCGCCGGCCGCCCCCCGGCCCGTCGGCCCTCTCCCGTGCGAGCAGCGCGGCGACGGTGACGGCGTCGACGGGTGGGGCCGAGGCGGGCGCGTCGGCCAGGCGCGGGAGGCCGAAGCGGTGCCATCCCGTCGGCGACCAGTAGAGGACGGGAACGGCCAGGGCGGTACCGCTCGACGGCAGCGGTACGTCGAGGTCGCCGTTGTCGGGAGCACGGGCGTCGGTCTCGCGCGCCCAGCAGCGCAGCAGGTTCTCCACGGCCGCGGCCTGCGCCTCGGCGTACGGGTCCGGACCGCTTGACGCGTCGGCGGGGGTCGCGGGCGCGGGAACGACGCCGGAAGCCGGCCCGGAGGAGGACAGGGCGCCGGAGG
>NZ_JBHYKH010000128.1:12899-19326 GCF_042741275.1 Streptomyces sp. NPDC058964 | reverse complement strand
GATCGCGCCCAACACCAACCCCACCGCCAGGCAGTGGAACGGGACGAAGACGACCGCGTAGAAGAGGAAGATCGTCCGCTCCTGGTACATGAACCAGGGCAGGTAGCCGGCCGCGATGCCGCAGGCGATGGCGCCCGCGCGCCAGTCGCGGCGGAAGGCCCAGCGCCACAGGACGTAGACGATCGCGAAGCAGGCCACCCACCACAGCAGCGGTGTGCCGATGGCGAGGACCTCACGGGCGCACTTCTGGCCCGCGTCCGCCGGGCAGCCGTCCGCACCGGGGGAGGGCGACTCGTAGAAGTACGAGACCGGGCGGCCCAGGACGATCCAGCTCCACGGGTTCGACTGGTAGGTGTGCGGGGACGACAGGCCGACGTGGAACTCGTACACCTCGTGCTCGTAGTGCCACAGGCTGCGCAGCCAGTCCGGCAGGAAGGTCCAGTTGCCGCCCTTGCCGTCGGTCGCCGCCCAGTTGCGGAAGTAGCCGCCGGTGCCGTCGGTCGGGGAGAGGATCCAGCCGATCCAGGAGACCAGGTACACGGCGATCGCCACCGGCACCGTGGCCAGGAACGTGATGCCGGTGTCGTGCTTGAGGACCGCCGCGTACGGGTGCCGGGCACCGGCCACCCTGCGGGCGCCGACGTCCCACAGCAGCGCCATCAGGCAGAACGCGGCGAGGATGTAGAGGCCGTTCCACTTCGTGCCGATGGCCAGGCCGAGCAGCAGACCCGCCGCCCAGCGCCAGGGCCGCCACCCCAGGCGGAGGGTGTCGGCCACCTGCGCGTCGGGGCGCACGCGGCCGTCCCCGTCCACGGGCAGCGCGGCGGCCAGCCTCGACCGCGACCGGTCCCGGTCGATGACCAGGCAGCCGAAGGCCGCCAGCACGAAGAACATCAGCACGCCGTCGAGCAGCGAAGTGCGGCTCATCACGAAGTGCAGCCCGTCCAGCGCCATCAGCCCGCCGGCCAGGCAGCCGAGGAACGTCGACCGGAAGATCCGGCGCCCGATCCGGCACAGCAGCAGCACGCTCAGCGTGCCCAGCAGCGCCGTCATGAACCGCCAGCCGAACGGATCGAACCCGAACATCAGCTCGCCGAGGCCGATGACGTACTTGCCGACCGGCGGGTGCACGACGTACGCCGCGTCCGCCGGGATGCCGACGTGCCCGGCCTTCTGCAGGATCAGGTCGTTGGCGTTCTTGTCCCAGTTGACCTCGAAACCGCGGTGGACGAGCGCCCAGGCGTCCTTGGCGTAGTACGTCTCGTCGAATATCACCGCCTTCGGGCTGCCCAGGTTCCAGAACCGCATCAGGCCCGCCATCAGCGTCACCAGCAGCGGACCGCCCCAGCCCGACCAGCGGGTGATCCGCTCGGCGAGCGGCCGCGGCGCGCCCAGGACCAGCCACAGACGCGGGCTGGGCTCGGTGTACGGCGGCACCAGACGGTCGAGGACGCTGCCGTCGCTTCTGGGCCCCGCGTAGCCGAATCGGCGCAGCCGCTGCTGCCACGACTGCCGCTGGTCGTGCGGGGCCTGGCCCTGCCGGGTGTCCGTGGAGGACGCGGTACTGGTCACCGCGCCATCGTAGGGAACCCTTCTGTGTGAGTCCCGTGCCTGGGCGGTACCGGTTGGTGTGCGTTCCCTTTCCCGGGGCCCTGGGAGGATGGGGAACGTGACTGGAACCCTTGTTTTGGCGGGCACCCCCATCGGCGACATCGCGGACGCGCCCCCCCGGCTCGCGGCGGAACTCGCCGGAGCCGACGTCGTCGCGGCCGAGGACACGCGGCGGCTGCGCCGGCTGACACAGGCGCTGGGCGTCACGCCCAAGGGACGCGTGGTGTCCTACTTCGAGGGCAACGAGTCCGCCCGGACGCCCGAGCTGGTCGAGGAGCTGCTGGGCGGGGCGCGAGTGCTCCTCGTCACGGACGCCGGGATGCCCTCGGTGTCCGACCCCGGGTACCGGCTGGTCGCGGCGGCCGTCGAGAAGGACGTGCGGGTCACCGCCGTCCCCGGACCGTCCGCCGTGCTGACCGCCCTCGCGCTGTCCGGGCTGCCCGTCGACCGGTTCTGCTTCGAGGGTTTCCTGCCGCGCAAGTCCGGCGAGAGGCTGTCCCGGCTGCGCGAGGTCGCCGAGGAGCGGCGCACCCTCGTCTACTTCGAGGCACCCCACCGGCTCGACGACACCCTCGCCGCGATGGCCGAGGTCTTCGGCGCGCAGCGGCGCGCGGCCGTCTGCCGGGAGCTGACCAAGACCTACGAGGAGGTACGGCGCGGACCGCTCGCCGAGCTGGCCGCCTGGGCGGCGGAGGGGGTTCGCGGCGAGATCACCGTGGTGGTCGAGGGCGCTCCCGAGCGCGGCCCCGAGGAACTCGGCGCGGAGGAACTCGTGCGCCGGGTGCGGGTGCGCGAGGAGGCGGGGGAGCGGCGCAAGGAGGCGATCGCCGCGGTGGCCGCGGAGGCGGGCCTGCCCAAGCGCGAGGTGTTCGACGCGGTGGTGGCGGCCAAGCACTCCGCCGGGTGAGGCCCCGGCTCTTCCGGGAAACCCGTCGCGGCACCGCCCGCATGGCCTCTGAGCAGGGTGCTTCTCCTATGAGCACGCGCCCCATGCGAGGGCAAAGGGCCGTCGCCGAAGGCAAAGCCCAGCCCCCGGTGCCGAGGCCGTTTTGGCAAGCAGAGTCCAAATCGCCTCCAACACTCGACAGGCCGGATGCATTCGCGCCGACACAGGCGTCCACTGGTCGAAGGGACGCACCCGTCCCTCGCCCCCAAGGGGATTCCGGGGGGAATCCCCGCACCGGGGGCGCTTGTCCGGCGGACAAGAGGAGCAGCTGGCATGAGTGAGATCGCAGGGCAGCAGACCGGCCTCCGCGGTACGGCGACCGCAGTCGTTCACGAGTCCTATTCCTTCGCCTGCATGCGATGCGGGCACGGCTGGGAGCAGTCGTACGAGATAGAGCACCACACGGACACCGACGGCCACGAGTTCGTGGTGTACGTCGCGAACGGCCAGGTCGTGCCGTCCCCGCTGAGCCGGCCCGCGTGCCAGAACTGCGACGGCCACATCGTGCGGATCATGCGGGCGGGCCAGGTCTCGTCGGTGCGCAGCGCGGCCCAGCGGCAGCGCGGTGTGCCGCAGGCAGGGCCGGCCGAGGCGCCCGAGACGGCGGAGCGGCCCGCGCAGGCCAAGGAACAGCACCACCACTGGCACCTGTCCGATCTCCTGCATCCGTTCCAGCGCAAGGCGAGCTGAACCGGCCGCCGGGCGGGAAGGGCATGCCTCTTTCGTAGGATCGGGGCATGCCTTCGAACGCCGACAAGAACGCGGCGCCGCCGCTCCCGGAGCCCCTCCGGGTGCCCGTCGCCGACTCCCACACCCACCTCGACATGCAGTCCGGCACGGTCGAGGAGGGCCTCGCGAAGGCCGCGTCGGTGGGAGTGACGACGGTCGTCCAGGTCGGCTGCGACATCAAGGGCTCGCAGTGGGCCGCGGAGACGGCCGCGGCGTACGACAGCGTCCACGCGACCGTCGCCCTGCACCCCAACGAGGCGCCGCGCATCGTCCACGGCGACCCCGACGGCTGGTCCCGGCAGGGCGCACGTGAACCGGGCGGCGACACCGCGCTGGACGAGGCGCTCGCCGAGATCGACCGGCTGGCCGGACTGCCGCAGGTGAAGGGCGTCGGCGAGACGGGGCTTGACCACTTCCGCACCGGGCCCGAGGGCAAGGCGGCCCAGGAGAGGTCCTTCCGCGCCCACATCGAGATCGCCAAGCGGCACGGCAAGGCGCTGGTCATCCACGACCGCGACGCCCACGCCGACGTCCTGCGCGTCCTCAGGGAGGAGGGTGCCCCCGAGCGCACCGTCTTCCACTGCTACTCCGGGGACGCCGAGATGGCCGAGGTGTGCGCACGCGAGGGCTACTACATGTCCTTCGCCGGGAACGTCACCTTCAAGAACGCCCGGAACCTGCGCGACGCCCTCGCCGTCGCCCCGCTGGAACTGGTCCTCGTGGAGACCGACGCGCCCTTCCTGACCCCGGCGCCGTACCGCGGACGGCCCAACGCCCCGTACCTCGTTCCAGTCACGGTGCGTGCGATGGCGGCCGTGCGGGGTATCGGCGAGGACGCGCTGGCGGCGGCCCTGGGGGCCAACACGGCCCGCGCCTTCGGCTACTGACCGCGCGTTCGAGGCGCAACAGTCCGTAGTTGCGTCGCTTTGGAGAGTGACGTCCGCTCCGCTAGGTTCTGGGGGCCCGATCCGGACCCCTCTGGCTCCCTGGAGCGTGTCGGCGTGAGCAAGCCGCAGCACGAGACGCAGGAGACGTACGACCCCGGCGCCTGCGTGCACACCGCGGAGACGGTGCCCTACGGGGTGTACGAGGCCCCTGCGCGCGAGGACACCTACCGGCCCGCCTACGAGCAGCAGGCGCTGCCCCGTCAGGCGGAACGGCGGGCCGCGCGCCGGCGCAGGGCGCGGCCTGCCGAGCGCCCCGAGTCCGCCGTGCGCCGGCTGCTGCCCCAGGCGCTCGTCGTCGCGTTCCTCGCCGGCGGCACCACCGCGTTCGTCGCCCAGGACAAGGCGGTCGAGCTGACCGTCGACGGGAAGCCCCGCACCCTCCACACCTTCGCCGACGACGTGACCGAGCTGCTCGCCGAGGAGGGCGTGCGGGTGCACGAGCACGACGTGGTGGCACCCGCCCCCGGTACGGCGCTCGCCAGCGGCGACGAGGTCGCGGTGCACTACGGGCGTCCCGTCCGGCTCACGCTCGACGGCCACCGGCGAGAGGTGTGGACGACGGCCCGCACGGTGGAGGGGGCGCTCAGACAGATGGGGGTGCGGGCGGAGGGCGCCCATCTCTCGGCATCGCGCTCCCAGCGGATCGGCCGGGCCGGGCTAGCGCTCGACGTACGTACCGAACGCGCCGTCACGGTCATGGCGGACGGCCGGGCCCGCACCATCCGCACCACCTCCTCGACCGTCCGCGAGGCGGTCGAGGAGGCCGGGATCACCCTGCGCGACCAGGACACCACCTCCGTCCCGCCCGGCAGCTTCCCGCGGGACGGGCAGACGGTGACCGTGCTGCGGGTGACCGGCACCAGGGAGGTCCGGGAGGAGTCGATCCCGTTCGACGTGATGCGCACCCAGGACCCCTCGCTCTTCGAGGGCACGGAGGTCGTCGAGCGGGCGGGGGAGCCGGGACTGCGGCGGATCGCGTATTTCGTGCGCACCGTCAACGGGGTCCGGCAGCGGCCGCGCCGCGAGGGGGCCGAGGTGGTGCGCGAGCCGCGCGCGCAGGTCGTGAAGGTGGGCACGAAGCCGCACCCGCCGTCCGTGCACGGCGTGGACCACCTGGACTGGCACGGCCTGGCGGCCTGCGAGTCCGGCGGGCGGGCCCACGCGGTGGACCCGTCGGGCACGTACGGCGGCCTCTACCAGTTCGACAACCGCACCTGGCACAGCCTCGGCGGCAGCGGGCGCCCGCAGGACGCCTCGGCGGAGGAACAGACCTTCCGGGCGAAGAAGCTCTACCTGCGCCAGGGGCCGAGCCCCTGGCCGCACTGCGGGGCCCGGTTGAACGGGTGAGCGCCGGGCGGCGGGACGAGGGGCCCGGCCGCGGCCCGTACCCTTGTCCCGTGAGCAGCCCCACCCCCGACGCCCTCCTCGGCCCCGCCGACATCCGTGAACTCGCGGCAGCGCTGGGCGTGCGTCCCACCAAGCAGCGCGGTCAGAACTTCGTGATCGACGCGAACACGGTCCGCCGCATCGTCCGCACCGCCGACGTCCGCCCCGAGGACGTGGTCGTCGAGGTCGGCCCGGGGCTCGGCTCCCTCACCCTGGCGCTGCTGGAGGTCGCCGACCGCGTCACCGCCGTCGAGATCGACGACGTCCTGGCCGGTGCGCTGCCCGCGACGATCACGGCACGCATGCCGCAGCGCGCGGACCGGTTCGCGCTGGTCCACTCCGACGCGATGCACGTCGCCGAACTGCCCGGCCCCGCCCCCACGGCGCTGGTCGCGAACCTGCCGTACAACGTGGCCGTCCCGGTGCTGCTGCACATGCTCGACACCTTCCCCAGCATCGAGCGGACGCTGGTGATGGTGCAGTCGGAGGTCGCCGACCGGCTCGCCGCCGCACCCGGCTCGAAGGTGTACGGAGTGCCCTCCGTCAAGGCCAACTGGTACGCCGAGGTGAAACGCGCCGGAGCGATCGGCCGCAATGTCTTCTGGCCCGCGCCGAACGTCGACAGCGGGCTCGTCTCCCTGGTCCGGCGGACCGAGCCGATCAAGACCACGGCCTCCAGGAGGCAGGTCTTCGCGGTCGTCGACGCGGCGTTCGCGCAGCGGCGCAACACGCGTCGAGCGGCGCACGCCCGCGGGGCGGGCGCCGCCGCCGCCCCGCTGGGGGGCCCCGGGCCCCCCCGCGGGGCACC
>NZ_JBHYKH010000128.1:0-12889 GCF_042741275.1 Streptomyces sp. NPDC058964 | reverse complement strand
ACCGTGTCTCCGCGCCGCGCCGGGCGCGGCGCGGCGCGCGCCGCGGCGCCCCCCCCCCCCCGCGCGGCGCTCGCCGGCTGGGCGGGCTCCGCGGCGGCCGCGGAGGCGGCCCTCGTCGCCGCCGGCGTCTCGCCGCAGGCGCGCGGGGAGTCACTGACCGTCGAGGAGTTCGCGCGCATCGCGGAGCACAAGGACGCCTTCGAGGGGACGGGCAAGTGAGCGTCACGGTACGGGTTCCGGCCAAGGTCAACGTCCAGCTCGCCGTCGGGGCCGCCCGGCCCGACGGCTTCCACGACCTGGCCAACGTCTTCCTCGCCGTCGGGCTGTACGACGAGGTCACCGTGACCCCGGCCGACGAGCTGCGCGTCACCTGCGAGGGGCCGGACGCCGGCCAGGTTCCCCTGGACCGCACGAACCTCGCCGCACGCGCCGCGATCGCGCTCGCCGGGCGACGCGGCATCGAACCGGCCGTGCACATCCACATCGCCAAGGACATCCCGGTCGCCGGCGGCATGGCGGGCGGTAGCGCGGACGGGGCGGGCGCGCTGCTCGCGTGCGACAGGCTCTGGGGCACCGGCGCCTCCCGCGCCGAACTCCTCGCCATCTGCGCCGAACTGGGCAGCGACGTGCCGTTCAGCCTGGTGGGCGGCGCCGCGCTCGGCACCGGGCGCGGCGAGCGGCTGACGGTGCTCGACGTCGGCGGGACCTTCCACTGGGTGTTCGCGATGGCCGGGCGGGGGCTCTCGACCCCGGCCGTGTTCCGTGAGTTCGACCGGCTCGCGGAGGGGCGGGACATTCCCGAGCCGGTGGCTTCGGCGGTGCTGCTGGAGGCGCTCGCGAAGGGCGACCCGGACGCGCTGGCGGCGGCCGTCTCCAATGATCTCCAGCCCGCCGCGGTGTCCCTCTTCCCGGAGCTGGCCGACACGCTGAAGGCAGGGCGCGGGGCCGGTGCGCTTGCCACGCTGGTCTCCGGGTCGGGGCCGACGACCGCCTTTCTCTCGCGAGATGCGGAGTCGGCGGAGAAGGTGTCGGCGGCGCTGCGGGCATCCGGCACGTGCAGGACCGTGCGGACGGCGGCGGGGCCGGTGGCGGGGGCGACGGTCGTCTGACGGTCGGAGAGCGTCGATGGCGGTCAGGCCGATGTCGATGGGGTAGGGCTTGTCGACCTTGACGCGGTCGCGGGATTCCGACTCGGGGGACACGGCCTCAATGGCCAGGACCACGTCCTTGGCTTCAAAGCTGTCCCGACTGACTCTGAACTCGCTCGGTCCTGACGCGGGCCGGTGACCAACAGGTCGATCACGCCGGCATGGAAACGACGCTGCGGGCCGACGAAGAGCAGGCTCCCGTCGATGAATTCGGTGCGCGGCGGGAGGCCGGGCAGGGTGAACAGGTCGTCCACACTCCAACCGTCCGCCGGAGGCACCGGCCACCGCGGCGTCGGCTCGGCGACGGGCTCTGCGGCCTCGGAGATCGGCTCGACAGCCATGGTTCCTCCCGTGGAGCAAGACCTTGCAGCCCGCCCTTCCACCGCAGCCGCCGCATCCCGATCATGTCATCACAAAGAGTGACCATCCCGTCGCGCTCCGACTCCGCCTCCGCAGGCCCTAGGCTAGAAGGCTGACCGACCCCCCTGCGCAGGAGTGAAATGGCCGTCAACCTGGTCAATGTCGAGAACGTCAGCAAGGTGTACGGCACCCGTGCCCTGCTGGACGGTGTCTCGCTCGGCGTGTCCGAAGGGGACCGCATCGGGGTGGTCGGGCGCAACGGCGACGGCAAAACCACCCTCATCCGGATGCTCGCCAAGCTGGAGGAGGCCGACACCGGCCGGGTCACGCACTCCGGCGGGCTGCGCCTCGGTGTGCTCACCCAGCACGACTCCCTCGACCCGGCCGCCACCGTCCGCCACGAGGTCATCGGTGACATGGCCGACCACGAGTGGGCCGGGAACGGCAAGATCAGGGACGTGCTCACCGGGCTGTTCGGCGGGCTCGACCTGCCCGGCTTCCCGAAGGGGCTGGACACCGTCATCGGGCCGCTGTCCGGCGGTGAGCGGCGGCGGATCGCGCTCGCCAAGCTGCTCATCGAGGAGCAGGACCTGATCGTCCTCGACGAGCCCACCAACCACCTCGACGTCGAGGGCATCTCCTGGCTGGCCCGGCACCTGCAGAACCGCCGCTCCGCGCTCGTGTGCGTGACGCACGACCGGTGGTTCCTCGACCAGGTGTGCACCCGTATGTGGGACGTCCAGCGCGGTGACGTGTACGAGTACGAGGGCGGCTACTCCGACTACGTCTTCGCCCGTGCCGAGCGCGAGCGCATCGCCGCCACCGAGGAGACCAAGCGGCAGAACCTCGTCAGGAAGGAGCTGGCCTGGCTGCGGCGCGGCGCGCCCGCCCGCACCTCCAAGCCGCGCTTCCGTGTCGAGGCCGCCAACGAGCTGATCCAGGACGTGCCGCCGCCGCGCGACACCAGCGAGCTGATGAAGTTCGCCTCCTCGCGGCTCGGCAAGACCGTGTTCGACCTGGAGGACGTGAGCGTCCAGGCCGGTCCCAAGGTGCTGCTCAAGCACGTCACCTGGCACCTCGGTCCGGGCGACCGCATCGGCCTGGTCGGCGTCAACGGCGCCGGAAAGACCTCCCTGCTGCGCGCCATGGCCGACGCGGCCCGGACGCAGGGGGAGACCCAGCCCGCCGGCGGCCGGGTCACCGTCGGCAAGACCGTCAAGCTCGCCTACCTCTCCCAGGAGGTCGCCGAGCTGGACCCGGACTGGCGGGTCCTGGAGGCGGTGCAGCGGGTGCGCGAACGCGTCGACCTCGGCAAGGGCCGCGAGATGACGGCGGGGCAGCTGTGCGAGACCTTCGGCTTCAACAAGGAGAAGCAGTGGACGCCGGTGGGGGACCTCTCCGGTGGTGAGCGGCGGCGGCTGCAGCTGCTGCGGCTGCTGATGGACGAGCCCAACGTCCTCTTCCTCGACGAGCCCACCAACGACCTCGACATCGAGACCCTCACCCAGCTCGAGGACGTCCTCGACGGCTGGCCCGGCTCGATGATCGTCATCTCCCACGACCGTTTCTTCGTCGAACGCACCACCGACCGCGTGTTCGCCCTCCTGGGCGACGCCACCCTGCGGATGCTGCCGCGCGGCATCGACGAGTACCTGGAGCGGCGGCAGCGCATGGAGGAGGCGGTCGCCGCCACGGCCGCCGCCGCGGCACCCAGGCCCGCCGTCGCGGAGAAGAGCGCCGCCGACCAGCGCGCCGCCAAGAAGGAACTGCAGAAGATCGAGCGCCAGCTGGACAGGATCTCCGAGAAGGAGAACAAGCTGCACGCCCAAATCGCCGAGAACGCCACGGACTTCGGGAAGGTCGCGGAACTCGACGCACAGCTGCGGGACTTGGCCGGCGAGCGCGAGGAACTGGAGCTGCGCTGGCTGGAACTGGCGGAGGATGCCTGACCCACGCGCAGGGGGCGCGCCCGCCGCGTGAAGGGGGCGTGAAGGCGCATAACAACGGCATCACGGGCCGGTCCTCCCTTGGGAACAGGGGCGGGCACGGCCCCGTGTGCTGTCTGTCCCGAGTGATAGAAAGGGCCGTCTGAGAACTTTCTGAGTACGACCTTGGGTCCATCACGAACCTCAGGGCGTGGCTAAAAATCAGTGAACGAGGGGGAAGAACGCTGATGTCCCAGCCGCCCAACCAGCCGCCACAGCAGGGTGGTTTCGGAGCGCCACAGGACCAGCCGCCGCAGGGCGGCGGCTTCGGGGTGCCGCAGACACCGCCCGCGCAGGGAGGTTTCGGCGCCCCCCAGCCCGCTCCGCAGGGCACGCCCCCTCCGCCACCGGCCCAGCCGCCCCAGCAGCCGCAGCCTGGCTACGGCTATCCGCAGCAGCCGGGCCCCTACGGGCAGCCCCAGCAGCCCGGCCCCTACGGCACCCCGGGCCCGTACGGGCAGCCGCAGCAGCCGGGGCCGTACGGACAGCAGCCCGGCTACGGCTATCCGCAGCAGCCGCAGTACCCGGGCGCGCCCGGCAGCCCGCCGCCCGGCGGCTCCAAGAACCCCTTCAAGGGGAAGCCCGCGATGATCGCCGCGGCCGCGGTGGCGGCGCTGCTGGTCGTCGGGGTGGGCGTCTACGTGGCCGTCGACGGCGACGGCGGCGGCAAGAAGAAGCCGGTCGCGCAGCAGAGCGACGACTCCAAGTCCAGGCACTCCGCCGACCCGGTCAACCCGGGTGACGGCAGCGGCGACGGCGGCTCCGACCCGGAGAACCTCAACGACGGCCGCCGGCCCGGCGAGGCCAAGGTGCTCTGGTACAAGACGGCTCCGGACACGCCCGGATCCGGCGCCGACGCGCCCGGCATGTGGATCACCGGGAAGACGGCGGTGAAGGCGGCGTACAAGCAGGTCTTCGGCTACCGCGTCGGCAACGGCGACCCCGCCTGGGCCCCGATCACCTTCCCGCAGAAGATCTGTGCGGTCACGCCGGTGAAGTCGGCCGACAACAAGGTCGTCGTGGCGTACATGAGCGGCACCAGCGACCGCGCCAAGTGCAACCAGCTCCAGCAGATCGACCTCGACACGGGCAAGAAGGGCTGGACCGGCACGGTCGCCGACGGCGCCCTGTTCGACAGCACGATCACGATCGAACTGGCCATCGCCGGCAAGACGGTGATGGTGGGCCGCTCGCAGTCGGGCACGGCGTACGACCTTGACAGCGGCAAGAAGCTGTACGACAAGAAGAAGTACGGCACCGACTGCTTCCCGACCGCCTTCGCGGGCGGGACGAACCGGCTGATCTCCGTGGCCTCCTGCGACGCCACCGGCAGCAACGAGCACGACGAGATCCAGGAACTCGACCCGGCCACCGGCAAGGTGAAGTGGACCCAGCCGGTCAAGAAGGGCTGGGCGGTCGAGCGCACCTACTCCGTCGACCCGCTCGTGGTCTACCTGACCAACGAGGACAAGAAGGCCTGGAACATCTCCACCTTCACCGCCGACGGCAAGTTCCGCTCGGAGGTCGGCGTCGACGAGCACTTCGCCCCCCAGTGCGGCTGGGCCATCCTCGACCGCGACCTCCAGGGCTGCCAGGGCGTCGCCGCCGACGCGAGCACCCTCTACCTGCCCACCGATGCCAAGAGCGGCGCCAACGAGATCGTCGCGATCAGCCTTGCGAACGGCAAGGAGAAGTGGCGCGTGAAGTCCCCCGCGGACGAGTCGATGACGCCCATCGAGGTGGAGGCCGGAAAGCTCGTCGCGTACGTCCATCCGTCGTACGACGCGGGCGGCCAGGTCGTGGCGATCCCGACCACCGGGTCGAGCCACAAGCCGGCGAAGCTGCTGCAGAACCCGCAGGGCACGGCGGAGATCGAGGACGGTTTCTACGACGGTGCCGTCGACTGGGCCGACGGACGCTTCTACATCGCGTCCACCCGGCTCAACGGCAACGACGACTCGAAGGAGAAGCTGATGCTGGCCTTCGGCAAGTGAGCCCGCTCCGCACCCTGCTTCTCCGCCGTCCCCGTCCTTGCGAGGTACACCTGCCATGACCCAGCCGCCCCCGCCGCCGCCCAACCAGCCCCCGCAGCAGGGCGGTTTCGGTCCGCCCCAGGACCAGCCGCCGCAGCAGCCCGGACAGCAGCCGCCGGCCCCGGGCGGGTTCGGTGCTCCCCAGCCGCCCGCGGCACCGCCGACTCCGCCGCCCGGCGCACCGCAGACCCCGCCGGGCTTCCAGAAGGCGCCGGAGCCGGGCTACGGCTATCCGCAGCAGGCCCCGCAGCCGCCCCCGCCGCCGCCCGGCTACGGCTATCCCCAGGCACCCCAGGCCCCCCAGCCGCCCCAGGGCTACGGCTACCCCGGCCAGCAGCCGAACCCGTACACCCAGCCGACCGCGTACGGGCAGCAGCCGGGCTACGGCTACCCGGGCCAGCCCACCATGCCGATGCAGCCGCAGCCCGGGCAGCCCGGCGGCGGGCGCAAGCCCAACGCCTCGCTCGTCATCATCGTCTCGGCCCTCGTCGTGATCGCCCTGATCGTCGGCGGCGGAATCTGGTACGCCAAGTCGTCCGGCGACGACGGGAAGAAGCACGACACCGCGAGCTCCAGCGGAGGCAAGGACGACAAGGGTGGCAGCGGGGGCACGTCCTCGGGCGGCAAGGAGAAGGTGCCCGCCGACACCGCTTCCGAGCTGCTCTTCAAGGTCCCGCTGCCCAAGGCGAACGACACGGTCGTCACCTCCGGCTCCTGGCTCACCGACAAGGTGTACGCCAAGAGCGGCATCGCCCAGATCACCGGTTACGACCCCGACAAGGGCAGCACGCTGTGGACGATCAAGCTGCCCGGCCCGGTGTGCGCCGTCACCAACCACGTCACCTCCGACAACAGGACGGCGGTCATCTTCCAGCCGAAGATGCCCGCGAAGAGTTCCTCCGCGGGCTGCAGCCAGGTCGCGGCGATCGACCTCGACGCGGGCAAGAAGCTGTGGACGAAGTCGGTCAACGCCGGTGACTACCCGATCAACTTCGAAAATGTGACGGTTGCTCAGCGGACCGTCGCGGTCGGCAGCACCAATGGCGGCGCCGCCTTCGACATCGACTCCGGCAAGGTGCTGTGGCAGCCGAAGCCGACCGACAACTGCTACGACGCCGGCTACGGGGGCGGCGACAAGCTGGTCGCGGTGCGCAAGTGCGGTGACTACGACAACCGGCAGCTGCACATCCAGACCATCGACCCGAAGTCCGGGAAGGTGATCTCCGAGTACAAGATGGCCCCGGGCATCGAGTACGCCAGCATCGTGTCGACGAACCCGCTGGTGGTGGCCGCCGACGTCGGCGACAGCGCGGGCGACGGCAGCGGCATCTCGGACTACTTCTCCATCGACGACAAGACCGGCAGGCTGCGCACCAGGATCTCGGCGCCCGGTGACTCCTACGGCGGCCGCTGCGACGGCATCACCCGTATCGAGTACTGCAAGCAGATCGTGGTCGGCAACGACAAGCTGTACGTGCCGACCGAGGAACACGACGGGAAGGGCGACTACAGCAAGACGAACGAGATCGTCGCGTTCGACCTGGGCACCGGCAAGCAGACCGGCCAGCGCGCCGACGCCGGCGACGGCTACATGCTCTCGCCGCTGCGCATGGACGGCGGGAACCTGATCGCGTACAAGCGTCCGCCCTACGACAAGGGCGGCCAGATCGTCAGCATCGACGGCGGCTCGTTCAAGGAGACCAAGCTCCTGGAGAACCCGGCCACCGAGTCGGTCCGGAACGCGGAGACCAGCATGCTGCCGGACTACGCGGAGATCCTCTACGCACAGGGGCACCTCTACATGTCGGCGATCTTCGCCCACAAGTCGAGCGCCACGTACGGCAAGGAGTATCTGGCGGTCGCGTTCGGCGCCGGCAGCTGATCGCGCGCCCCCTGGCGGCCGACGGCCCCGTCCCTGCTCAGGGGCGGGGCCGTTCGCGTACCGCTCATCACCCTCGAATGCCAGAAATTCCGTCGATCCGGGGCACTTCTCACCAGTAGGGGCAGCGCGACGTCGAACAAGCGTGTAGCTTCCGGGGTCATGAAGGCGGAGGTGCCGGGGGGCCCTCTGTCCATGTGCACCAGTGGGCATCCATAGTGGGGCATCCATTGGGGGGGACTGGGGGGTTGCTCTATGGGAGTGCGGCTCATGGTGGTCGACGACCACCGGCTGCTCGCGGAGGCGCTGGCCTCGGCACTGAAACTGCGCGGGCACCGGGTGCTCGCGGCGGCCGCCCCGACCGTGGGGGCGGCGGAGCTGGTGATCACACGCGCGCCCGAGGTGTGCCTGCTGGGCACGGCGGCACCGGCCGAGCCGGGCGTCTTCGACCCGGTGGTGCGGATCAAGCGGGAGCGTCCGCAGGTGGCGGTGCTGGTTCTGGGGCCGGTGCCGTCCCCGCGCGGGATCGCGGCCGCCTTCGCGGCCGGCGCGTCGGGGTACGTGCGTCACGACGAGCGCATAGAAGGGGTCGAGCGGGCGATCATGAAGGCCAGGGCGGGTGAGGCGGCCGTCGCCCCGCAACTGCTGCAGGGTGCCTTCAGCGAGCTCCTCAACCCCGCCGCCCAGCCCGACGACGAGGGCCAGCGCCTCCTGCAGATGCTCACCCCGCGGGAGGTCGAGGTCCTGGTCAGGGTCGCCGACGGTGAGGACACCCGCCTGATCGCGGCCGGCATGGGCATCGCCCCGAGCACCGCCCGGACGCATGTGCAGCGGGTGCTGATGAAACTGGGGGTCGGCTCGCGACTGGAGGCGGCGGCACTGGCGGCCCGCACGGGACTGCTGGACAGGGCGGGACCGCTGACGAACCCGACCGCTCCGCCCCCGGACGGGCCGTAGCGGCGCGGTTCGGCCAGGTCGGCCGGGGCTGGAGTCCCGGGGATTCCGGCCCCCGGCGTCACCCGGCCGGCTTGTCGTCGGGCTCGGTGTCCGGGAGCGGCGGGGGCGTGGGACGCAGCTTCAGCCAGGCCAGGAAGAACAGGCCGAGCAGCAGCATGCCGATGCCGGTCCACAGGTTGATGTTGACGCCCTGGGCCTTGGCGATCTCGGCGTCGGAGGCGGTGATCCCGGCGATCGTGACGATGATGCCGTAGACGACGAACAGGCCGCCGATGATGCGGCGCAGGTCGAAGATGCGGGCGGCGGTCGTGGACTGGTGCTCCAGCTCGGTGACTTCAAGCTGGACGTCCCTCTCGGAGTATCCGGGGTGCCCGGGGTACTCGTGGTGGTCGGACATGGTTTCTCCATCCTCCCGCGGTCAGAACGAGAACGGGATGTAGCAGGCGGCGGCCAGGATCACCGCGCCCCAGCCCAGCAGGACGGGCCTGCGGTACCAGGCGTCGTCGCCCGCGGCGGCCGGCTCGGCCATCCCGGGGGAGCGGGTGCCGTAGACCAGGCCCTCCAGGTCCTCGGCCGGCTTCGGTGCGGTGAACAGGGACACGATGAACATGACCACCGCGCCGGCGGCGAAGCCCGCGATGGCGGAGACGAAGTTGGCGCCCTGGTCGGAGGGGATGCCGATGATGCCCTCCTTGTAGATCACGAAGTAGTTGACCATCGCCGTGACCGTGCCCGCGAGCAGGCCCCAGAAGCCGGCCTTCGCGGACGCCCGCTTCCAGAACATGCCGACGATGAAGACGACGAACATCGGCACGTTGAAGAAGGAGAACAGCGTCTGCAGGTAGGCCATGATGTTCGAGAACGAGGACGCCAGGAACGCCGTGCCGATGGAGGCCATCACGCCGATCGCGGTGATCAGGCGGCCGAAGCGGACGTAGTACTCGTCCTCGCGATGCCGTACCACGTACTTCGACCAGATGTCGTTGGTGAACACCGTGTTGAAGGACGAGATGTTGGCCGCCATGCCGGCCATGAACGCGGCCAGCAGACCGGTCACCGCGATGCCGAGCACGCCGTTGGGCAGCAGTTCCTGCATCAGGTAGGGGATGGCGTCGTTGTACTGCAGGCCCGAGCCGCTGGAGCCGATCTTCGGCACCAGGGCGGCGGTGACCAGGCCCGGGATCATCACCAGGAAGACGATGAAGATCTTCGGGTAGGCGGCGATCAGCGGCGTGCGCTGGGCGGCGGAGAGGTTCTTCGCGGACAGGGCACGCTGCACCTCGGCGAAGTTGGTCGTCCAGTAGCCGAAGGACAGCACGAAGCCCAGGCCGAGGACGATGGTCAGCCAGTTCGCGCCCAGCGGGTTCGCACTGCCGATGCCCGTGCCGCCCCACGCGGTGACGAAGTCGGGGCCGTGCAGGACGGTGAGCTTGTCGGTCAGTCCGCTCCAGCCGCCGACCTTCTTCAGGCCGAGCACGGTGATCGGGATCAGGGCCGCCAGGATCACGAAGAACTGGAGAACCTCGTTGTAGATCGCCGAGGACAGTCCGCCGAGGGTGATGTAGGCGAGCACGAAGAAGCCCGCCACCACGATGGCCACCCACTGCGGCCAGCCCAGCAGCGCCTCGACCACGATCGCGAGGGCGTACAGGTTCACACCGGCGATCAGAACCGCAGCGAAGGCGAACAGGACCGAACTCAGCAGGTGAGCCCATCTGTCGAAGCGGAGCAGGAGGAACTCGGGGACCGAGCGGACCTTGCTGCCGTAGTAGAAGGGCATCATCACCAGGCCGAGGAAGACCATGGCGGGGATGGCGCCGATCCAGTACCAGTGGACGGTGTAGGCGCCGTACTGCGCGCTGTTGGCCGCCATGCCCAGGATCTCGGTGGCGGCCAGGTTGGCCGAGACGAACGCGAGACCGGTGATCCAGGCGGGCAGGGAGCGCCCGGACAGGAAGAAGTCGAGGCTCGTCTTCACCGAGCGGCGGGCCGCGAAGCCGATGCCCAGGACGACGACGAAGTAGATCGCGAGGATCGCGTAGTCCAGCCCGTTCGTGGGGAGCCGCAGGCCGGCCGACAGATCTACGTGGGCCTGTGCGAGGGCATGCTTGGGGGCATATGTAGGGGTTTGCACTCCGTCATTGAACACGGCCTCTCAGCCACCTCGGTTGATTGCGATGTTGACTGTCGTGGTGAGTTGTGTTTTGGTGTGTTCGTTTCTGTTTGAAGGTTGAGCAGTGGCTCGAATAGGGAGTCCGCAGTGAAGAAGACCTCGACTCGACTGGCAGACGGTCGTGAGTTGATCTACTACGACCTGCGGGACGACGCCGTGCGCGACGCGGTCGACCGGCGTCCGCTCGACCGCACCGTGACCACCTCCGAGATCCGCCGCGACGCGCTGCTCGGCGACTCGGTCGCGATCGCCTCGCACCGGCAGGGCCGCACCTACCACCCGCCGGCCGACGAATGCCCGCTGTGCCCCTCCCAGGGCGACCGCCTCAGCGAGATCCCGGACTCGTCGTACGACGTCGTCGTCTTCGAGAACCGCTTCCCGTCGCTGGCCGGCGACTCGGGCCGCTGCGAGGTCGTCTGCTTCACCTCCGACCACAACGCGTCCTTCGCCGACCTCACCGAGGAGCAGGCGCGCCTCGTCCTCGACGCGTGGACCGACCGGACTTCGGAGCTTTCGCATCTCCCCTCCGTCGAGCAGGTGTTCTGCTTCGAGAACCGTGGCAAGGAGATCGGCGTGACGCTCGGTCACCCGCACGGCCAGATCTACGGGTACCCCTTCACCACGCCCCGCACCGCACTGATGCTGTGCTCACTGGCGGCCCACAAGGAGGCCACCGGCGGGGAGAACCTCTTCGACGCCGTCCTCGAACAGGAACTAGCCGGTGACCGGGTAGTCCTTGAGGGTGAACACTGGGCGGCCTTCGTGCCGTACGCCGCCCACTGGCCCTATGAGGTCCACCTGTACCCGAAGCGCCGCGTCCCCGACCTGCTCGCGCTCGACGAGGCGGCACGCTCAGAATTCCCCAAGGTCTATCTGGAACTCTTGAGGCGCTTCGACCGGATCTTCGGCGAGGGTGAGCCTCCGACGCCCTACATCGCGGCCTGGCACCAGGCCCCCTTCGGCACGTTGGAGGAGTTCGACGGTGTCGGCCGTGACGACTTCGCGCTCCACCTCGAGCTTTTCACCATCCGCCGCACTTCCGGCAAGCTGAAGTTTCTCGCGGGTTCCGAGTCCGGCATGAGCGTGTTCATCAACGACGTGCCGCCGGAGCGCGCGGCAGAGCGACTGCGAGAGGTAGCGAGTTCATGAGCGGCAAGTATCTGGTGACCGGCGGTGCGGGCTACGTCGGCGGCGTGGTCGCCCAGCACCTCCTGGAGGCCGGCCACGAGGTGACGGTCCTCGACAACCTCTCGACCGGCTTCCGCGAGGGTGTGCCCGCGGGCGCCGCCTTCGTGGAGGGCGACATCCGCGACGCCGCCAAGTGGCTCGACGCCTCCTACGACGGAGTCCTGCACTTCGCCGCCTTCTCCCAGGTCGGCGAGTCGGTCAGGAAGCCCGAGAAGTACTGGGACAACAACGTCGGCGGCACCATGGCGCTGCTCGGCGCGATGCGCGAGGCGGGCGTCCGCAAGCTGGTCTTCTCCTCCACCGCCGCCACCTACGGCGAGCCCGAGCAGGTCCCGATCGTCGAGACCGCCCCCACCCGGCCCACCAACCCCTACGGCGCCTCCAAGCTCGCCGTCGACCACATGATCACCGGCGAGGCCGCCGCCCATGGCCTGGGCGCGGTGTCGCTGCGCTACTTCAACGTGGCCGGCGCCTACGGCACCCAGGGCGAACGGCACGACCCCGAGTCGCACCTCATCCCCCTCGTCCTCCAGGTCGCCCAGGGCCGCCGCGACGCCATCTCGATCTACGGTGACGACTACCCGACCCCGGACGGCACCTGCGTCCGCGACTACATCCACGTCGCGGACCTGGCGGAGGCCCACCTGCTGGCCCTGGACGCCGCGCGGCCCGGCGAGCACCTCATCTGCAACCTCGGCAACGGCGAGGGCTTCTCGGTCCGCCAGGTCATCGAGACCGTCCGCGCGGTGACCGGCCACCCGATCCCCGAGGCCGTGGCCCCGCGCCGGGGCGGCGACCCCGCCGTCCTCGTCGCGTCCGCCCGGGCCGCCCACGAGCGCCTCGGCTGGAACCCGTCCCGCGCGGACCTCGCGGGTATCGTCGCGGACGCCTGGGAGTTCGCGCAGAAGATCTCAAGGGAGCGGTAATGGGGGCACAGCAGGTCCGCGAGGGCTTCGTCGAGCTGTACGGGGCCGAACCGGAGGGCGTCTGGTCGGCGCCGGGCCGGGTCAACCTGATCGGTGAACACACCGACTACAACGACGGCTTCGTGATGCCGTTCGCCCTGACCGACACCACCCTCGCCGCCCCCGCGCCCCGCACCGACGGGACGCTGCGGCTGCACTCCGGCGACTTCCCCGGCGGCGGCGTCGAGGGGCGCGGCCCGG
>NZ_JBHYKH010000127.1:17024-19342 GCF_042741275.1 Streptomyces sp. NPDC058964 | reverse complement strand
GCTCACGGGGCCGTGCGAGCCCGCCGCCGTTCGCGCGCCGGGACCACGGAGCCGGCGCAGTAGCGGAACCCGGCACCCGCGCCCCGTCCCGCCCCGGTAGGGTCGGCCTCCGGGAAGGGGAAGGTGAAGGCACCTCATGACCAGGGATCGCAGCCCTCGAAGGCTTCGCAGGCGGGACCGGAACGCACTCATAGCGGCCTCGCTGACCGTTTTGTCGCTGACGGCGAGCGGCTGCGTGGTGGTCCACGGGGAGCGCGAGGTGCTTCCCGCCACCACGAAGGCCGAGGCGGCCAGGGCGCTGGAGAAGTTCACCGACGCCTACAACGAGGCGGACAAGGCGTTCGACAGCTCCCTGGACGCCGACTACGTCACCGGCGCACTCGCCGACATCGACGCGGCCCGTCTGAAGGCCGGGCACGCGAACAGCCCCGGCGGCAACACCGGATACGTCCCGTTGAAGCTGTCGGACGCGAAGTTCACCATCCCCAAGAAGGCGGGCTGGCCACGCTGGTTCGTCGCCGACACCGCCGCCAACAAGGGCGGCAGCGCGCGCTGGCTGTTCGTCTTCACCCGCGACAGCCAGGCCGAGCCGTTCCAGGTGGCGTACCTCACGCTCCTCGCCCCGGACAGTGTGCCGGAGTTCAGGAAGGACAAGGACGGCTGGGCCGAGGCCGTACCGGCGACGTCCGCGGAGCTGGCCGTCCGCCCGCGGGACCTGAGCCGCCAGTACGCGACGTATCTCAAGAGCGGCGGGAACCTCTTCGCCGACGGCGAGCACACCAGCGGCTGGCGCAAGGCGCGTACCAAGGACGCCCGTCGGCCGGGTCTGGTCACGCAGTACATCGACGAGCCGCGGACCGACGGCGACTACGCGCCGCTGGCGCTGCGCACGGCGGACGGCGGGGCGCTGGTGTTCTTCGCCACGCACCACTACGAGAAGGAGACGGCCGCCGCGGGCACCTCGGTCCCCGCCCAGAACAAGGACGTACAGGCCCTGACGAAGGGCGAGGTCAAGCAGTCGCTGACGCTGGAGTTCGTCTCCAACGAGGCCGCCCTGGACCCGAGGACGGGATCGGGCGGCGGCAAGGTGTCGATGCTGGGGCGCATCCAGGGACTGACGGCCGCTCAGGGCGAGTAGGCCGGGACCCGGACCGGGGCGGGTGACCGGGCGCCCGGGGCCGCGCCCCTCAGTGGCGCAGGGGCCAGGCCGCCGCCGCGTGGCCGGGCTCCTCGCCGGCGTGGCGGGCGCAGGCGTCGGTGAGGATCTCCAGCAGGCTGAGCGGGTCGGGCAGCGCGTGCTCCGGGCCGCGCACCCAGCGCACCGTCCGGTCCTCACCGGGCAGCCGGGCCGGCGGTACGAGCACGTACGAACCGCGGCAGTGCCAGCGCAGTCCGGGGTGCTCGTCCATGGTCTCGGGGTGGCAGTCCAGTTCGCAGGGCCACCACTCGTCCTCGTCCTCGGGCGTGCCGCGGGTGAGGGTGAAGAACAGCATGCGGCCGTCGTCGCTCTCGGCGACCGGCCCGACCTCCACACCGGCGCCGAACAGCCGTTCCAGCGCCGGGCGGCCGGCCTCCACGGGCACGTCGAGGACGTCGTGCACCATGCCGGTCGCGGTGATGAAGTTGGCCTGCGGCTGGTGCCGGGCCCAGCGCTCGATCTGGGCGCGGTCGGTGGTGGACTGCGTCTGCCAGGCGAACGACACCGGGTGCCGGGCCGGGGTGGGACAGCCGACGCGGTCGCAGGAGCAGCGGTAGCCGGGCGCGGGGTGCGCGGCGGGCGCGAGCGGCAGTCCGGCTCCGGCGGCGGCGAGCAGCAGGGCCTCACGGCCGCCGTCGTCGGCGGCCTCCTGCGGACGCCGTCCGCGCAGCCACTGGGAGAGTTTGCCCTGCCGGCCGGTGCGGCCGCCGAACGTCGCGCTCATCTATCCCCTCGCCTCGCTGTTGACGGACAGCATGCCCCATGCTCCCACCTTCCCGTGCTCCGGGGTGCCTTGTCGGGACATGCCGGGCTTCCCACCCGCCGGCCACCGGTCAGCGGGGGGCGAGACCGTTGAGGGCGTAGTCGACCAGAGTGTCCGTGTACTCGTAGGAGATGGGCCCCGTGCGCTGGAGCCAGCGCTGGGCGAGCGGCGAGACGAACAGCTCGAGGGCGATGCGCGGGTCGACGTCCGGGCGCACCCGGCCCTCGCCCTGCGCCGAGCGCAGGCGGTCCACGTACAACTGGAGCCGGGGCTCCAGCAGCATCGCGACGAACTCACGGCCGAGCTGCTCGTTCACCACGCCCTCGGCGGCCAGCGCGCGGGAGGGCACCTCGAAGC
>NZ_JBHYKH010000127.1:8871-17014 GCF_042741275.1 Streptomyces sp. NPDC058964 | reverse complement strand
GCCGCGGGCGGGGGGGGGGGGCGCCCACCCCCCCCCCGGGCCCCCCCCCCCCCCCTCGACCGTGGCACGCAGGACGGCCCTCAGATCGGCGGCGAGGTCGCCGGTGTCCGGGAACGCGTACGGCTCCTGCCCCGCGGCCTGTGCCACCTGCTCGCCCAGGTCCAGGAAGGCCTCCAGGAGCACGTCCGCCTTCGACGGCCACCAGCGGTAGATGGTCTGCTTGCCGACCCCGGCCCGGGCGGCGATCCCCTCGACGGTGGTCTTCGGGTACCCGACCTCCCCCACCAGGGCGAGGGCGGCGTCGTAGATCGCGCGGCGGGACTTCTCGCTGCGGCGGGTGGCGTCGGGGGCGGGCTTCTTGACCATGGGTCGAGGCTAACCAGGAAGACAACCCGTTCGGCACACGCGCCGACGCCCCGGACGACGCACCATGGGCACCATCCACCCCTGCGGTACCGGAGGAGCCCGTCTTGGCCCTTTCCCGCCGCGCCACACCCCGGCGCTATCTGATGTGCTCACCCAAGCACTTCGAGGTCACGTACTCCATCAACCCGTGGATGGACCCCCGCAAGCCCGTCGACACACTCCTCGCGGTCGCCCAGTGGGAACTGCTGCGTGACCTCTACCGCTCCCTCGGCCACACCGTCGAGGAACTCGCCCCCGTCCCCGGCCTGCCCGACATGGTGTTCGCGGCGAACGGCGCCACCGTCGTGGACGGCAGGGTGCTGGGGGCGCGTTTCGCCCACCGGGAGCGGGCGGAGGAGGCCGGCGCGCACCTGGACTGGTACCGCGCGCACGGCTTCGCGCACGTCCACGAACCCGTCCACGTCAACGAGGGCGAGGGCGACTTCGCCGTCACCGCCTCCTATGTGCTGGCCGGGCGCGGATTCCGGGCGAGCCCCCTGTCGCACGGGGAGGCGCAGGAGTTCTTCGGGCGTCCGGTGATCGGTCTCGAGCTGGTCGACCCGCGCTACTACCACCTGGACACCGCCCTGGCCGTCCTCGACGACGCGGCGGACGAGGTCATGTACTACCCGGCCGCCTTCTCGCCGGGCAGCCGGGAGGTGCTCCGCCGCCTGTTCCCGGACGCGCTGCTCGCCGCTGACGAGGACGCGGCCGCGTTCGGGCTGAACGCCGTGTCGGACGGTCTGCGCGTGGTGCTGCCGCAGGCGGCGGCCGGGCTGTTCGGCCCGCTGCGGGAGCGCGGCTTCGAGCCGGTCGGCGTCGACCTGAGCGAGCTGCTCAAGGGCGGTGGGAGCGTGAAGTGCTGCACGCAGGAGCTGCGCGCGCTACGGCTGTGACGTGCCCGTGCCCGTGCCGGTGCCCGTGCCCGTGTCCGTGTCCGGCGGCCAGGGGTCGCCCCAGTCCGCGTCGCGGGCCGCCTTGTACAGGTCGCCGTGGCGTTTGGTGACCGTCGTGCGGCGCAGCTGCTCCTCGGCCTCGCACAGGTCGAGGAGCACCTGCCCCTTGCGGATCTGCGGGCGCCGGACCACACGGGCGGCGGCCGGGGCGGCCGGGAAGCGGACGGCGGCGACGTAGCTGAACTTCTCGTCCTCGTAGGCCAGTGAGCCGCCCTTGACCTGGCGGTGCAGGGACGAGCGGCTGACCCGGGCCGAGAAGTGGCACCAGTCCTCGCCGGGGACGATGGGGCAGGCGGCGCTGTGCGGGCAGGGGGCGGCGACCTGGAATCCGGCGTCCACCAGCCGGTCGCGGGCCTCGATGACGCGGGCGTACCCGGCGGGCGTGCCGGCCTCGACGAGGACGACGGCCCGCGCCGCGGCCGCGGCGGCGTCCACCAGGGAGGCGCGGTCGGCCTCGGAGAGTTCGTTGAGGACGTACGAGACGGTGACGAGATCGGTGCTCTCGATGGTGAGCGCCGCTCCGATGCGTGAGCGCTGCCACCGGGCGTCCCGCAGCGCCGGGTTGGCCGCGGCGATCTCACGGCCGAGGGCCAGCGCGGGCTCGGCCCAGTCCAGCACGGTCACCGGCCGGTCCCCGTCCCAGGTCGCGCTGACGGCCCAGGTCGCCGCGCCGGTCCCGCCACCGACATCGACATGGCTGCCGGGCGCCCAGCCGGGCACGGCCGCCGCGAACGCCTCCAGCGCCGTCCGCACCGCCTCGAAGGTCGCGGGCATCCGGTACGCGGCGTACGCGGCCACGTCCGCGCGGTCCCGCAGGATGGGGGCGTCCGTCGGGGTCTGCCCCCGGTAGTTCGCGATCAGCCGCTCCACGGCACCGGCGGCCTGCTTCGGCGGGAGGCCGTCGAGCAGCCCCGCCAGAGCGGAGCGGAGGTTTTCGGCCGGGGAGACGGGGACGTTCACCCCGCGATTCTCTCAGGTCTCCCGAACCGCCCGGGCCATCCGGGTCGCCGCCCTCGCCCTGGGCCCGCTGTCCGGCGGCCGTCTCCTCGGGTGCACCGTGTTGGCCAGCAGTACGAGGAACGTGTCCGTGGCCGGGTCGAGGACCAGCGAGGTCCCCGTGAAACCCGTGTGGCCGGCCGCTCCGCGCCCGGACAGCTCCCCCATGAACCACGGCTGGTCGACGGCGAAGCCCAGGCCGGGCGGGGTCAGCAGCAGCTCCACGAAGTCCGGGCCGAGGATGCGCGCGGGGCCGTACGCGCCGCCCGCCAGCAACGCCCGGCAGAAGACCGCCAGATCCCGCCCCGTCGAGAACAGACCCGCGTGGCCCGCCACCCCGCCCAGCGCCCACGCGTTCTCGTCGTGGACGACCCCCCGCAGCATCCCGCGGTCGGCCTTGGCCCACGGCCGCCGCTGGTCCTCGGTCGCCGCCGCACCCCGGCAGGGCCCGAAGCCGGTCGCCGTCATCCCGAGCGGGCGGGTGATCCCCTCGTGGACGAGGACGTCGAGGGTGCGTCCGGTGATCCGCTCCAGCACGCACTGGAGCAGCAGCATGTTCAGGTCCGAGTAGAGGTACGCCCCGGGTTCGGCCGTGGGCGCCTCGGCGCGCAGCAGCGCCAGGCGGGCCGCGTCGTCCGCGCAGTCGTACAGCGGGAGTTCGGGGCGCAGCCCGGAGGTGTGGGTGAGCAGCTGCCGGACGGTGATGCCGTGCGCGGCGGCGGCGCGGAACTCGGGAAGGTAGGCGCCGACCCGCGCGTCGATGCCGAGGGTGCCCCGCTCGATCTGCTGCATGGCGGCGACGGAGGTGAACAGCTTGGTGAGGGAGGCCAGGTCGAAGGGGGTACCGACGGTCATCGGCACCCGGGCGGCGGGCGGCAGTTCGACGTGCCGCCCGGCCTCCGGGTCGTACGGTCCGTACCGCACCGCCCAGCCCGCCGCCTCCGCGACGGCGATGACCGGCCCGCGCCCGGCCAGCACGACGGCGCCGGCCGCCCAGGGGCGCGCGCCGGCGGTCAGGTCACGGACCTCGCGGACGAGACGGTGCAGTTCCTCCGGGTCGAGCCCGGCGCGTTCCGGCGTGCCGACGCGGAGTTTCGGTGTGCTCAGCTCTCCCCCAAGCTCTCGGCTTCGCCGGACAGGGGGGCGCCCCCCTCCTCCGCGTCCGCGCGTGTGATCCAGGGACGGCACATTCCCACGAAGCAGGCCAGGGCCACCAGTGCTCCGGCCAGTTGGACCACGGCCATCGGGACGGCGGTGTGCTCCCCGGCGACCCCGACCAGCGGGGAGGCGGCCGCCCCGACGAGGAAGGCGGAGGTGCCGAGCAGCGCGGAGGCGGAGCCGGCGGCGTGCCGGGTGCGCAGCAGGGCGAGGGACTGGGCGTTGGGGAGGGTGATGCCCATCGCGGACATCAGCACGAACAGGGCGGCCGCGACGGGGACCAGGCCCGCCTTCCCGAGGGCGCCGGTGGACATCAGCAGCAGGGCGGTCGCGGCGAGGACGATCACGGTCAGTCCGACGGCCAGCACCTTGTCCAGGCGCACCCGGCCGACCAGCACCTTGCCGTTGATCTGCCCGGCGACGACGAGGCCGACGGAGTTGAGGCCGAAGAGCAGGCTGAAGGTCTGCGGGGATGCGCCGTAGATCTCCTGGACCACGAACGGGGAGGCGCTGATGTAGGCGAAGAGCGCGGCGAAGGCGAAGCCGCCCGCGAGCATGTAGCCGGTGAAGGGGAGGTCGGCGAGCAGGCCGCGCATGGAGCGCAGGGCCTGGCCGACCCCGCCGTCGTTGCGTTCGGCGGGCGGGAGGGTCTCGGGGAGCCGGAGCCAGACGAGCGCGGCGAGCGCGGCCCCGACCACGGTGAGCACCACGAAGACGCCCCGCCAGTCCGTGACCCGCAGGATCTGTCCGCCGATCAGCGGCGCCACGATCGGGGCGACCCCGGATATCAGCATCAGGGTGGAGAAGAAGCGGGCCATCGCCACGCCGTCGTAGAGGTCGCGTACGACGGCCCGTGCGATGACGATCCCGGCGGCGCCCGCCAGGCCCTGTGCCAGCCGGAAGGCGACCAGGGTCCCGACGTTGGGCGCCAGTGCGCACAGGACGGTGGCGACGAGGTAGACGGCGAGGCCGGCCAGCAGCGGGCGTCTGCGGCCCCAGCGGTCGCTCATCGGGCCGACCACCAGCTGTCCGAGGGCCATTCCGGCGAGGCAGGCGGTGAGTGTGAGCTGGACGGTCGCGGCGGGGGCGTGCAGGGAGCGGGTGACTTCCGGCAGGGACGGGAGGTACATGTCCATCGCGAGCGGGGGTGTGGCCGTGAGACCGCCGAGCACGAGGGTGACGAGGAGACCGGTGCGGCGGGTGGCGGGGGTGGACGGGCTCCCGGGTGCGGGCAGTCGTTCCGTGTCCGGTGTCGACGCCGCCGCGTGCTCGGGCATGTGTCGTCCCTCCCCTTTTGGGCCTCGTCGATCTCGTCGGTTGAATCGGCACCTATGCTCTCAGCTCGTACACAGTGCCGAGGGTCACATGAGCGAGGGCGGGGCCGGTATGGCGGAGCGGAACGTGCGGTGGGGAATCCTGGCGACGGGAGGGATCGCGGCCGCGTTCGCTGCGGACCTGGTGGATCTGCCGGACGCGGAGATCGTGGCGGTGGCCTCGCGCAGCCATGACCCCGCGAAGGCGTTCGCAGAGCGGTTCGGGATCCCGCGGGCGTACGGCGACTGGGAGTCGCTGGCCGGCGACGAGGACATCGATGTCGTGTACGTCGCCACTCCGCACTCGGCGCACCGGGCGGCCGCAGGCCTGTGCCTGGAGGCGGGCCGGAACGTGCTGTGCGAGAAGGCGTTCACGCTCAACGCGCGCGAGGCCGGGGAACTGGTCGCGTTGGCGAAGGAGCGCGGCAGCTTCCTGATGGAAGCGATGTGGATGTACTGCAACCCGTTGGTACGGCGGCTGAAGGCGCTGGTCGACGACGGGGCGGTCGGCGAGGTGCGCACCGTGCAGGCCGACTTCGGGCTGGCCGGTCCGTTCCCGCCCGCGCACCGGTTGCGGGACCCCGCGCAGGGCGGCGGGGCGCTGCTGGACCTGGGCGTGTATCCGGTGTCGTTCGCGCAACTGCTGCTGGGTGAGCCTGCGGACGTGATGGCGCGAGCGGTGCTCTCCGAGGAGGGCGTCGATCTTCAGACTGGGGCACTGCTCTCCTGGGAGAGCGGGGCTCTCGCTTCGGTGCACTGCTCCGTCGTGGGCGGTACGGGGATCACCGCCTCGGTCACCGGATCACGCGGCCGCATCGACGTCCCGGACGGCTTCTTCCACCCCGACCGCTTCGTCCTGCACCGCGACGGCCGCGACCCCGAGGAGTTCACCCTCGACCCGGCCGACGGACCGCGCAGCAGCCTGCGGCACGAGGCGAAGGAGGTCATGCGCGCCCTGCGGGCGGGTGAGACCGAGTCCCCGCTCGTGCCTCTCGACGGGACCCTCGCCGTGATGCGGACACTGGACGCGATACGGGAGCGGATCGGGGTGCGTTACCCCCGGGAGACGGCGGCCGAGGAGTCCGTTACCGTCCAGTCGTAGCCGAACGGTGGACTTTCGATTCCGCATCGCGGACTTCCCGCCTACGCTGCGGAGTCATGACTGACAGGCAATCGAAGATCGCGGTGGTGACCGGTGCCGGTTCCGGCATCGGCCGGGCCGTCGCCGTGGAACTGCTGCGCGCCGGCTGGTCGGTGGCGCTGGCCGGGCGGCGGGCGGAGCGGCTGGCGGGCACGGCGGCACTGGTGCCCGAGGCCGACTCGCTCGCCGTACGCACGGACGTCGCGTCACCCGACGCCGTGGCGGCGCTCTTCGCCGCCGTGCGCGAGCGGTACGGGCGGGTCGATCTGCTCTTCAACAACGCGGGCACGTTCGGGCCCGGCGGGGTGGCCGTGGAGGACCTGCCGTACGAGGCCTGGCGGCACGTCGTGGACACCAACCTCAACGGGGCTTTCCTGTGCGCACAGGCGGCGTACCGCCAGATGAAGGAGCAGAAGCCGCAAGGCGGCCGGATCATCAACAACGGCTCCGTATCCGCCCATGCGCCCCGTCCCGACTCGGCCGCCTACACCACGACCAAGCACGCGCTGACGGGTCTCACCAAGTCACTGTCGCTGGACGGGCGGCGGTACGGCATCGCCGTCGGCCAGATCGACATCGGCAACGCGGCCACCGACATGACGGCCCGGATGCAGACGGGCGCGCTGCAGGCCAACGGGGAGATGGCGCCGGAACCGGTGATGGACGTGGCCGACGTGGCACGCACCGTGCGGCACATGGCCGAGCTGCCGCTCGAGGCGAATGTGCAGTTCGCGACGGTGCTGGCCACGGCGATGCCGTACGTCGGGCGGGGCTGAGCGCCCCACGGGTCGTCAACTCCTCAACCTGCGCAAGCGGAATTCGAACATCCGCGGTATTGCGGCCGGTGGCGGGCTTATGCTCAACTTCCTCCACAAGAGCTTCACAGTTGAGGCATTGAGGTTCCGCCGACCACACCGAGGGGGGAGGCGGCAGCCGTTCCACCGGACCGGAGTGGGGGTGGACCTCGCGCGGGACCGCGGGGTACGCACCGGTGGGTGGAACGGCTGCCGCGTACTTCGCCCTCAGCCCTGGTCGGCGCCCTCCGCGCCCGGCTCCCCCGCGGCCTTCGCCCTCATGCGCCGCCGCAGCGCCCAGACACCTGCCCCCAGCAGCGCCGCCGTTCCCCCCGCGCCCTCCAGCAGTCGCCATGCCGACGGGTGCCCGGAGGCCGCGCCGGGCGCGCCCGCGGCCGCCCTGGCCGTCTTGCGCTCGGGAACCGGGCTCGCGCTCGCGCTCGCTCCTCCCTCGCTGCGCGGCTCGACCAGCGTGCCCACCGACTGCGCCGAACCGCCCTTGCCGAAGCCCCAGTCGAGCAGCGCGGCGGTCTCCTCGTAGACGGCGTTGCCGCCGCTCGTGGGGTGCATCACGGTGACCAGCAGGGTGCGACCGCCGCGGGTGGCCGCGCCGGTGAAGGTGTTGCCGGCATGGCTGGTGTAGCCGTTCTTCACACCGATCAGACCCTTGTACGTGCCAAGGCCCCACGCCCCCGTCAGCAGGCGGTCGGTGTTCTGGATCTGGAAGGTCTTCTTGCCGCCCGCGGGGAAGTCGGCGGTCCTGGTGCCGCAGTAACCGCGGAAGTCGTCGTTCTTCAGGCCATGACGGGCGAACAGCGTCAGATCGTACGCCGAGGAGAGCTGCCCCTTGTGGTCGAAGCCGTCGGGGCTGACCACATGGGTGTCCAGGGCCTGCAGATCCTCCGCCTTGGCCTGCATCTCGGCGACCGTCTTCGCGACCCCGCCGTTCATATGGGCCAGCACATGCACCGCGTCGTTGCCGGAGCGCAGGAACACTCCCTGCCACAGCTGCTCGACGGTGTAGGTGATACCGGGCTTGACGCCCACGAGGCTGGAGCCGGACGGTATCCCGGCCAGGTCGGCGTCGGTGACCGTGTGCCGCTCGGTCCGCTCGAACTTCTCCAGCACGGTGTCCGCGAACAGCATCTTCAGCGTGGACGCGGGGGCCAGCCGCCGGTGCGCGTCGAACGCGGCGAGCACCTCCCCGCTCTCGCAGTCGGCGACGAGCCAGGAGCGGGCGGTGAGTTTCTTGGGCAGACCGGTGGCGCCCTGCACCTGGATCCCGCGGCGGGCCAGCCGTTCACCACCGACGACCGTCGTGGCGGAGGCGGGGGCGGCCGCGTACAGGGGCGGGGCGGCGGGCGGGAGACCCCGATCGGC
>NZ_JBHYKH010000127.1:0-8861 GCF_042741275.1 Streptomyces sp. NPDC058964 | reverse complement strand
GCGCTCGCGGGGGCGCGCCCGCCACCCCCCCCCCGCGCGGGGGGGGGGGGGGGGGGGGCGCGCCCCGGCGCGGGGCGGCCCCGCGGCCGTCAGACCGAGAGCGGCACGCCGGGTGAGCCGAGAGGAATCGCGCATCCCGGGACCGTACACCGCACTCAACAGGGGTTTCCTGGCAGGAGGCCCTCTACGGCCCAGGAATTTACTGTCTTATGAAAATCTGAGTCCGTACCCTGCTTTCTCAGCTCTGACACACCTTTTGCTCAGTTCGCCTCAAAGGTTCCTCCATAGTTTTGTGGCCGCGCCCACAGCGGGCGCCAAGAACCTTCGAGGAACGGGATGTTTGGCATCTATCTCAAGCGCGAACTGGGCCGCCGCAAGAAGGCGGCCCTGGTGATCGCACTGGGTCTGGCGCTCGGTATCGCGCTGGTCATCACCGTCAGCTCGGTGTCGGCCGGTATGACGCAGGCGCAGGACAAGGTCCTGAAGTCGCTCTACGGCCTCGGCACCGACATGACGGTCACCAAGGCCCGGTCGGCGCCCGAGGCCGGCAGCTCGCAGGGCCCGGACTTCAAGTTCGACGCCAAGTCGGGCAGCAAGACCACGCAGAGCTCCGACCGGGTGATGACACAGGGCGGTCAGGCCCTGAAGTCCTCCATCGTCGAGGAGGTCTCGGCCCAGAAGGGCGTGGACAGCGCGGTCGGCGCCCTCTCCCTGAACGTCACCAAGGTCGACGGCTCCTTCACCCAGGGCAAGGCGCAGAGCTCCGGCGACAGCCAGGCCCAGGGCGGTCCGGGCGGCAGCTCCAGCGGCGGCGGCCGGCCGCAGGTCCAGGGCGGCGGCGCCGACTTCGACGTCAACAACTACTCCGTGGCCGGCGTCGACGTCACCGACCAGGAACTCGGCCCGCTGGCCTCGATGAAGATCACCTCGGGCAGGACGTTCACCGCGTCGCAGACCGACGCCAGGGCCGCGGTGATCAGCAAGTCGTACGCCAAGACGAAGAAGTACAAGGTCGGTTCGGCCTTCAAGATCTCCGGAACCGAGTACACGGTCATCGGTGTCGCGACGCCCAGCAGCAGCGAGTCCACCACCGACGTCTACCTGCCGCTGAAGCAGGCGCAGACGCTGGCCGACGCCAAGAACAAGGTCACCACGATCTACGTCAAGGCGACCGACTCCAAGCGGATCTCCGCCGTGAAGAAGGAGATCCAGGCCAGCATCTCCGGTACGACGGTCACCACGTCCTCCGACCTGGCGTCCACCGTCTCCGGCTCGCTGTCCACCGCCTCCGGCCTCGCCTCCGGCGTCGGCAAGTGGCTGTCCGTCGCGGTGCTGGCCGCGGCCTTCCTGGTCGCCGCGCTGCTCACCTCCTCCGCCGTGTCCCGGCGCGTACGCGAGTTCGGCACCCTGAAGGCGCTCGGCTGGCCGAGCCGCAACGTCACCCGTCAGGTGGTCGGCGAGTCCATGGTCAACGGTCTGATCGGCGGCGCCCTCGGCATCGGTCTCGGCATCGCGGCCGCCTGCACCGTCACCGCGATCAGCCCGAAGCTGACCGCGCAGCTCGGCAGCACCGGCGGTCCGGGCGGCGGCACGGGCGGACCGGGCGGCGGCCCCGGGCAGCTCTCCGCCTCCAGCACCCTGCAGATCGCGCTGACCGCGCCCGTCTCCCCGACCACCATCGCGCTCGCGGTGGGCCTGGCGGTCACCGGCGGTCTGGCCGCCGGCGCCATGGGCGGCTGGCGCGCCTCCCGGATGCGCCCCGCCGACGCCCTGCGCAGCGTCTCTTGACACCCCAGAGCCGGGGCGCCGTCTCCACTCCCCCCGGGACGCGGCGTCCCGCCCCTTTCCCCCTCACTCACGCCTTCGCTACTCACGGAGCACCCATGTACAGACTCACCGGCGTCACCAAGCGCTACACCCGGGGCAAGGAGACGGTGGAGGCGCTGCGCGGCATCGACCTCACCATCGAGGAGGGCGACCAGCTCGTCATCCAGGGCCCCACGGGCGGTGGCAAGTCCACCCTCCTGCAGATGATCGGGGGCCTGGACCGCCCCACCTCCGGCAGCGTCGAACTGGACGGTGTCGACCTGGCCACCATCGGCGAGGCCAGGCTCACCCGGCTGCGCGCCGAGAAGATCGGCATCATCTTCCAGGCGTTCAACCTCATCCCGACGCTCACCGCGCAGGAGAACGTCGAGACGGCCCTGGTCCCCCTCGGCGTCCGGCCGGCCGAGCGCCGCGAGCGCGCGGCCGAGGCCCTGCGCTCGGTGGGCCTGGGCGAGCGCCTCGGTCACGTCCCGTCCGAGATGTCCGGCGGTCAGCAGCAACGGGTCGCCATCGCCCGCGCGCTGGTCAAGAAGCCGAAGGTGCTGCTGGCCGACGAGCCCACCGGCAACCTCGACGAGGGCACCCGCGACGGCATCATGGCCCTGCTGGAGGGCCTGTGGCGGGAGCACGGGCTGACGTTCGTCATGGTCACCCACGACTCGTCGATCGCCCGCCGCGCCCCGCGCCTGGCCACGATCGAGGCCGGACGGATCACGCTCACCGAGCAGGGCGGCGGCCCGTACGCACAGCAGGCCCGCGGCCCGCGGCAGCAGCCGCATGTCCAGTACGACGGTCAGCAGCAGCCGTACGTCCAGTACGGCGGCCAGGCCCACTGAGCCGCCCGCTCCCGTCGGGGCCGTTCACCCCCCGGTATCCGGTCGGCCTCGGCCGGCTGCCCCGCCGTGAGCGGCCCCCGCCAGGAGTTGGAGCGCACACGAGGGCAAGTCCCCACGGACGCCTTGGCGTTGTCAGGCCTGTCCGGTCTCGAAACGGGAGATCCGGCCGTCGTCCGCGACGACGAAGTCCCACTTGGTGCGCATCTCGCCCCAGGTGTCGTTGCTGTACCGGGCGACGAGCGTGCGGCCCCCGCGGGCCTCCCTGTCGACCTCCATGTGACCGTGGGAGGTGAAGATCTCCCGGTCGATCCAGTCCGCGAGGTCACGGTCGGAGCCGTCGTCCGCCATGGTCGCGCCGGGAGCGAGGAGTTGCATGAAGGCCTCGCGGTCATGGGCGTTGACGGCGGTGACGAAGGCCCGGACGGCCGGATCGCTGAGTTTGGCTGTCTGAATCGTCATGGCAGTCAGACTCACACCGCTCCCCCGGCCCCGCCACCCGAACGGCGCCCCGGAAAGGCCGTACAGGTGTGCCGGATGCGACGGTGGACACCCGGGGGGACCTTGTTCCTGCTGTCCGCCCGTGGCGATGGGAAGTCACCGTGAACTGTTACGACCGACGTGATGTGGGCCTGCTGCTGCTCCGCCTGGGTACCGGCGGCGTGCTCGCCGCGCACGGCGCGCAGAAGCTCTTCGGCTGGTTCGGCGGGCACGGCATCGAGGGAACCGGTCGGTTCATGGAGTCCGTCGGCTACTCGCCGGGCAAGGCGAGCGCGACGGCGGCGGGGTTCGCGGAGGCGGGCGGCGGCACGCTGCTGGCGCTGGGCCTGGCCACGCCCGCCGCCGGTGCCGCGGCGGCCGGCGCGATGACGGGCGCGGCCGCGGTGCACATGCCCAACGGCTTCTTCGCCCAGGAGGGCGGCTACGAGTACGCGGCGACCCTGGGCCTGGCCGCGGCCGGCCTCGCCGTCGCGGGCCCCGGCCGTCTCTCCCTCGACCATGCCTTCGGCCATGTCTTCGACCGCGGCTGGATGGTCCCGGCGGCCCTCGGCGTGACGGCCGCGGTCACGGCGGTGGTGGTGGGGACGCGGAACATGCGGGTGCGGCGGGAGAAGGAAGGCGAGCAGGAGTCGTTGTTCGACGAGTAGCCGAGTGGCCGGGAAACCGGAGACCCGGGGCCCGGTTCCCGTGCCGTGGCAGGCTGCCCGCATGACCGATCAGGACACGCGCGCCGCCCCCCACCGAACTCCCCGACCTCTGGACCTCCATCGACGCCCTGTGGACCTGGCTACTCCGTCGACCCGACGGCTCCCTCGGCCTCCACCTGCAGCGGGACCACCCCGCCCCCGGGCACGAGGCCAACTGGCTGCCGGCGCCAGACGACCCTTCAAGGCGATCCTCCGGCCGTACCGGCCTCAGCCCGCAGCCCTCGACGGGGCCCGCGCCGGTCCTTTCCCAGGCAAAGCCGCAGGTGGCGGCAGACGAGTCGGGCTGTACGCCGGGTTCTGTTCCGGGGGGTCCTCGCGGACCCTCCGGCGACGGCCATCCATCTAGGGCCGGCGTTGCCGCCGGCCTCGTGCGGTCTACCCGCGGACTCGGGCGGGCAGCCCTCGAACGTCCGCGCAGAAGCACCGGGGTGCTTCCTTTTGACCTTGCTCCGGGTGGGGTTTACCTAGCTGCCCAGGTCACCCTGGGCACTGGTGGTCTCTTACACCACCGTTTCACCCTTACCCGGCACCTGAGCGCCGGGCGGTTTGCTTTCTGTGGCACTGTCCCGTGGGTCGCCCCAGGTGGCCGTTAGCCACCACCCTGCCCTGTGGAGCCCGGACGTTCCTCGGGAAGCCCCCTTACGGGGACTCCACGCGGCCGTCCGCCCGGCTCGTCTGCCGTGTGGACCATGTTAGCGGGCGTGCGGGTCGCCTCGGGCCTGCTGCCGTCGCCAGCACCGAGCCCGCGAGGATCAGGGTGAAGGCCACGACGATGCCGGCCGACAGGGGCTCGTCCAGGAACAGCGCGCCCGCCGCCACCGCGACCGCCGGGTTGACGTAGGTGATGACCGTGGCGCGGGTCGGGCCGGCCTCCTTGATCAGTTCCAGGAACGCCACGAAGGCGACCGCCGTGCAGATGACGCCGAGACCCACGAGGGCGGCCAGGACCTGGGCGGAGGGCACCCCGGACGGCCAGGTGGCCACGGCCGCGGGGGCGTAGACCAGGGCGGCCAGGGCCAGGCAGGGGGCCGTGAGCTGGAGGGTGGGGACGTCCTTCAGCCGGCGCGCGGCTATCAGGGGTGCCGTCGCGTAGCCCAGCACGGTCAGGAACACTTCGCCGAGCGAGCGCGCGTCGCCGCCGGTGAGGTGGGGGACCGTGAGCACCGCCACGCCCGCGAGGCCGAGGGCCAGCCCGGTCGCCCGGCGGATGCCCAGCCGTTCCGTCTCGCCGAAGAAGCGGGCCAGGAGGACGCCGACGATCGGGACCCCCGCGATCAGCAGGCCAGCCGTGGAGGAGGACAGGTGCCGCTCGGCGTCGGTGAGGGTGAACCAGGGGCCCATGATCTCGATGCACGCGAAGGCCAGCATGGGGCGCCAGTGCGCTCGTACGGTCCTGGCCAGGCCGCCCTGGCGCAGCGCGAACGGGAGCAGGAGCGCCGCGCCCAGCGCACAGCGTGTGAAGACCACCATGGACGGGGACACCGCGTCCACCGCCACCTTGATCATCAGATAGGGGATGCCCCAGACCACTCCCATCAGGGAGAACAGGAACCAGCCACGTGCAGTCATACGGCGAGTCTCGGTCCGCTCACCACGGGGTGTCTTGAACGCTGTTGCGATAGGCCGCCGGGGTCACTCCGAGCACCCGGCGGAACCAGCGGGTGAGGTGCGCCTGGTCCGCGAAGCCCACTAGGGGTGCCACCTCCGCCGGGCGCAGGCCCGACTCCAGGAGGGTGCGGGCCCGGGTCACCCGGTACTGGGCCAGCCAGGCGTAGGGGGGTATGCCCATCGTCGTACGGAAGGCGCGCAGGAGCTGGTAGCGGGACATGCCCAGGTCGGCGGCGAGGGCGGCCAGCGAGGGCGGCTCCAGCAGTTCGTCGGCCAGGCGGTCGCGGACGGTGTGCGCTATCGCGCCGGCGCCGGGAAGGCGGTCGGAGACGGCCCGCGCCGTGGAGTGGCGCCGGACCAGGGCCGTGAGCAGCCACGGCAGGCGGGCCTCGGCCTCCAGGGGGTCGGGGCAGCGGGCGAGTTCGGTGTGGGCGGTCCGGAACGCGGCGGCCAGTTCGGGGTCGTCGAGGAGCGGTTCGCGGAAGTGCGGGAGACCCCCGAGGGTGCCTTCGGCCAGCAGCGCCGGGTCGGCGTACAGGGCGCGGTAGGCGTAGCCGTCGGTGCTGGTGGCGGGGCCACCGGTGTGCACCTCGCCGGGGGCCAGCACGACGATGGAGCCCGGTCCGGTGCGGATGTGGCCGCCGCGGTAGTCGATCACCTCGGAGCCGCCGACACAGACGCCGATGGTGAATTCGTCGTGGGCGTGCGGGGCGTAGACGTGTTTGTCGAAGCGGGCCGTCAGGAGGTCGAGCCGGGGTCCGCAACGCCCCAGCCGTGCCCTCGTCCATCGCGCCTGCTCCGGCATCCGACGCCCCCTTGTGCGTTCACGCTTGCGCGCTCCTTCGGGGTGCAACGCGTTCGAGGCCCTTTCCATGCCGGCCGGCGGACGGGTCCGGGCGGACGGGGGCGCTCATGCGGGCGCGAACAGCACCTTGGCCGTTGCCGGGTCCGCCCGGATCAGCCGGACCGGCAGCCGCGCCCCCAGCGGCAGGCGGTCGCCCTCGATCCGGCCGATCACCGCGGGCGACTCCACCTGCACGCTGCCCACGGAGGGCAGGTGATCGTCCGCGTCCACCACGCACCCGTCGAAGACCTCCCCCACCCGGTCCCTCAGCAGCGCGGCCTCGACGATGCCGACGCACTCCCGCTCCACGGTCCCCGCGAGCCGTGAGCCCTCGGCCATCCGCCGGGGCAGCTCGTCGAGCGCGGAGAGCACCCAGTCGGGCGGGGCCTGCCCGGCCGCGGCCGCGAGGCAGATCTCGTTGGCGTAGCGGTCGGCGAGGCGGCGCAGCGGGGCCGTGCAGTGGGCGTAGGGGGAGGCGACGGCGGCGTGGGTGGTGATGGCGGGCAGGGCGCCGTCCCGGAAGACGGCGTATCCCGCGCCGCGCAGCAGGGTCGTGCACTCCTGGAGGAAGGCCGCGTGGTCGGGGCGGTGCGGGTCGAGGGAGCGGACCAGTGCCGCGTACGACACGTGGTGCGGCCAGTCGATGCGCAGGGCGTGCGCGATGTGGCGCAGCCGGGCCACGTCCCCCACTCTCGGCTTCGCTCCGGCGGGGGGACCCCCACCGTCCGGGGCCGCCGGGAGGGTGCGCAGGACTCCGGTGCCGTGGGCCAGCATCAGGTCGGCCGCGGCCATACCGGTGAGCAGGGAGAGCTGGGTGTTCCAGCCGTCCGCGGGCAGTGGGGCGCGATAGGTGAGCAGGTAGCTGTGGTCGCGCTCGACGACCTCCTGTTCGGGCACCTTGAGCGAGATGCCGCCGCGTTCGGTCTCCAGCCGCTGGCGGGCCTCGCCGATCGCCTTGAGCAGCGCTACCGGTTCCTCGGCGGTCCCCGTGTCGATCTGCCGCTGCACGCCCTCGTAGTCCAGCTTGGCGCGGCTGCGGACCAGGGCGCGGCGCACGTCGACGGCCGTCGTGGCGCTGTCGGCGTCGAGGTCGATGGTCCACAGGACGGCCGGGCAGTCCTGGCCCGGCAGCAGGCTCGCGGCTCCGTCGCCGAGGACGGCGGGGTGGAGCGGGACCTTTCCGTCCGGGAAGTAGAGGGTGGTCGCCCGCCGGTGGGTCTCCGCGTCCAGCTCTCCGCCGGGTACGACGAAGGCGGCGATGTCGGCTACGGCGTACCGGAGGCGATGGCCGCCGTCCCGCCGTGACAGGTGAATGGCCTGGCCGAGCTCGGTGGAGGCGGGAGAACCGACGGTGAACAAGGGGATGCCGGTGGCGTCGTACGACGGCAGGACGGGCGCCTTGGCGGCCGGCTCGGCCTCGGCGAGGACCTCGGCCGGGAAGTTCGGGGGGATTCCGAGTCGGGCACGGAGCGCGGTGAGGGCGGCCCGGAGAGGGGCTTCGGGGGCGCCGGTCACGCGGATGTGGCGGCGGGGCATGTGTTGAGAGTAGGGCGGGGGCGGGGAGGCGGCACGCCGTACGCTGGCGCGGAACAGCTCTATCGAAGGAGTACGTGTGCTTGTCCTGCTGCCGCCCTCCGAAGGCAAGGCCGCTTCCGGTCGTGGCGCGCCCCTGAAGCCGGAGTCGCTGTCTCTTCCGGGGCTGCGCGAGGCCCGCGAGGCCGTGCTCGGCGAGCTGGTCGGGCTCTGCGCGGGGGACGAGGACAAGGCGCGTGAGGTGCTCGGGCTCAGCGAGGGGCTGCGGGGCGAGGTCGCGAAGAACGCGGAGCTGCGGACGGCCGGGGCACGCCCGGCCGGGGAGGTCTACACGGGTGTCCTGTACGACGCCCTCGGCCTGGCCTCGCTCGACACCGCCGCGAAGAGGCGCGCCGCGCGTTCGCTGCTGGTCTTCTCCGGGCTGTGGGGCGCCGTACGGGTGACGGACCGGATTCCCTCCTACCGCTGCTCGATGGGCGTGCGGCTGCCGGGACTGGGGGCCCTGGGCGCGCACTGGCGCGCCCCCATGGCCTCGGTCCTGCCCGAGGTGGCCGGCGACGGACTCGTGCTCGACCTGCGCTCCTCCGCCTACGCGGCGGCCTGGAAGCCGAAGGGCGAGGTCGCCGGGCGGACCGCGACCGTGCGGGTGCTGCACGCGCCGACCCGGAAGGTGGTCAGCCACTTCAACAAGGCGACGAAGGGGCGGATCGTGCGGAGCCTGCTGTCGTCGGGGGCCGCGCCGGAGGACCCGGCCCGGCTGGTGGAGGCGTTGCGCGATCTCGGGTACGTCGTGGAGGCGGCGGCGCCCGCGAGGGCGGGGCAGGCCTGGTCGCTGGATGTGCTGGTGGCGGAGGTTCACTGACACCCCCGGCCGGCCATTGCAACATGCGCAATGGCTTTTGCGCATGTTGCAGCACGCGGGCAGGATGAGCGGCATGCCCTCATCTCCGCTGGAGCTAGCGCCTGTCGTCCCGGTCGTGGTCGTCGAGGACGCCGCCGACGCCGTAC
>NZ_JBHYKH010000126.1:0-19377 GCF_042741275.1 Streptomyces sp. NPDC058964 | reverse complement strand
CGGCTGGCCGGCCGCCGCCGTTCACCCGGCGACGGTTCGCCACGGTGACCGGCGGCCACACGATTTGGGCACGGCGCCCCGCCGCTTCCCGGCTGCCCGCGCCGCCGCCTTCCTCCGCCCAACTCGGTGAAGTAGCGCTCAACCCCGTTCCGCACAGGCAGCGTTGAGCGCAACCGCGTTCAGGAGCAGTCGTACGTGAGGTCGGTGGCAACCGTGCGGTGGACGGGGGAGAGGATGCGCAGTTCGGCGCGTGCCCTGTAGTGGCCCTTGCCCTGGAAGGTCCACAGGAGGTGCAGCCGTGCCTGTTTCTGGCCTCGGACCACCTTCTCGCGCAGGACGGCCGAGGCGGTGCCGTCGCTTCGGTTCCAGCGGTAGGAGAGCGTGCCCGGGCGGCCGTTCGTGGTGACCAGGCCGACGATGTCGGCGGTGTCGGCGCACCCTACGGTCGCCGGCCGGACCGTGACCTTCACCGTGCTCACCTCGGCGGCCGGCCCGAGCCGCTGCCAGGCCAGGAACGCGATGACGCAGATCAGCACCAGCGCCGGCAGGGCGTGTCTGCGCAGGCGGCGAGGCGGGCGCGCGGGGGGCTGTGGTACGGCGGGCAGCGTCCGGTGGGTACGGTGCGCGACGGCGGCCGTCACCCCGGGGCCGAAGCGCAGGACCGTGCCTTCGACACGGTCCGGCAGCGTCGGCGCGATGGGCTCGACCCCCTTGTGGGTCGGCTCGACGACGGTGTCGGTGCCGTCGGGCTCCGGCCGCTGGATCCAGTGGCTGGCCAGCACGGTGGCGCTGTACTCGGCGTCGGCGGGTCCGGGTTCGTCGGCCGGAGCACGATCCCCTGTGGCGGTGAGGTGGACGGTGGGGGAGTGCGCGTCGACGGGGTCGAGCACGCGGGTGGGCTCGGCGTCCCCGGCGGGTGCGGGCGTGCGGTCGTCGTGAGCGGTCATCGGAGTTCACACTGCCTGGTCAGAATCTGCTGCGAGGCGCCGCCGTCGGCGGAGGCGGGGGTCGTCGTGGACTGCACCGCCCAGTAGCAGCCGCTGTTCTGGAAGGTGTGGTCGACGGCGAGCGTGTACTGGGTGGCGCCGCTGCGCTGGAAGGTCTGGGAACCGTCCGGGGTGCCGAGCGTTCCCGCGGCATTGCTGGTGAACCACGAGACGGTGATGGAGACCGGCCCGGTGCCGTCCGTGGTGACGCCGACGGTCGCCGTGGCCGTGGAAGGGCCCGTCTGCAGGAAGGCCGACACCGTGACGTCCTTGACGGCGGGAGCGGACGGCGGGGACGGAGAGGCACTGGTCGGTGCCGGGTCGGAGGTCGCCCCGCCGGACGTCGTCTCCTCGGACGGGGTCGTCGTGACGGACGCCGAGGGCTCACCGCCGCCGGGTGTCGCCGAGCTCTCCGGGTCCGAGGGCGACACGCTGGGTGATGCGGTGGACGTCGGGGACGAGGACGGGTGGGCCGACGCGGTCGGCGCGGTGGGTCCCTGCGCTGTCACACCCGGCTGGGCGCTCGTGGTGGCCAGGGCCTGACCCGCCTCTTCCGGCGTCGTTCCAGGGGCGTGATGGGCGCCGTAGGTCAGGAGGATGCCCAGGAGCACCGCCGCCGCGGACACCAGCATTCCCGGTCGGCCCGGAAGCCATGACCCGGCACCGCCGTGGCCCGGTGGCCGGCTCAGGACCGTGCGCGCGATGTCCGTGGTGGATTCCGGGGTGCTGCGCGCCGAGGGCAGCAGCAGCGGCAGGAGCGCCACCAGAGCGGCGAGCCGGCCGCGGCCCCGCTCCTCCCAGTCCTGCCCGTAGGCGGTGCCGGCGGCCGCCTCCAGCTCCGTGACGAACGCCGCCGCGTGAGTGGGCCGTTCCTCCGGGGCCTTGGCCAGACCGCGTCGCACCAGCTCGCGCACCGCCTCGGGAACCTCGTCGGCGGGGATGGGCGCATCGACGTGCCGCAGCGCGAGTTCGGCGAGATTGTCACCCGCGTACGGCTTGTGGCCCGTCAGGCACTCGAAGAACGTGGCCGTGGCCGCGTACACGTCGGCGGCGGGAGAGGCGGGCGCGCCGGTCCACTGCTCAGGCGCCATGTAGGAGGGGGTTCCGGCGACACCGACACTCGTGCCGCTGTCCACCGCGATCCCGAAGTCGACGAGCTTGGACGATCCGTCCGGCACGACGAGGACGTTCTCCGGCTTGTAGTCGCGGTGGACGACGTCGACGCGGTGCGCGTCGGCCAGACCGAGCAGCGATCCCTTGAGGATCACGAGCGCGGCCTCGGGATCCAGCGGTCCCTGCCTGGCCAGCAGCGTCCGCAGCGAGACACCGTCCACGAGCTCCATCACGATGGCGGCGCCGTCCGGGCTTTCGACGTACTCGTACAACTCGGCGACGTACGGGCTCTCCAGCCCGCCGAGCAATCGCGCTTCCGCCCTGAACTCGTGCACGAAGTCCTGCCGGGTGCGCAGCGACTCGCTCAGATACTTCACCGCGACCTGCACGCCGGACTCCTCGTGCACGGCCAGTACGACCCGCCCGCTCGCACCGGATCCGAGCTCCAGCGACTCGGTGTATCCGGGCACTGCCCATACGCTCATTCCGCCCCCCAGAACCGCCGCGCCACCGGAATCCCACTCGCCCCGGAGCCTCGCGCCACGCGTTGAGAGACATCTTTTCGGCCACCGCGGTTGCGGCGCACAGTAGCGTGCGCCGCGGACGGCCGGGACGGTGCGCGCAAATGGTGCTCATCACACCTGCCCGGATGCCCACGCCTTGGTCGGCCGCTCTCGCGCAGCAGCCCGCTCCCGTGCCGCAGCGGGACAGTCCCAGCGCCGCCGTGCGGACGGCCGGGGCCGGTTGGGCGGGGCTGAAGCGGGCACGCGTACGGGCCGCCGGAAAGGCGGCCACCCTGGTGCCTCCGGCGCACACGGGAGCGGCGACGCGACTCCCGCCCGGGGCGGCCTCCTGCTCCACGCAGGCGAGCCCGGAGTGGGCCGGCAGGGCCTTGCCCAGGACACCTCTGGGGACGATCGAGCCCTGAGCGTCGCCCGAGAACCGGTGGGCCGTGGGCCAGACCGGGTACGTCGAGCACCAGACGATCACCGCCGCCGGTGGCCCCGCCTGGCCGGCTTCGCCCACATCCTCGTGCCGTGCGCCGTGCGCCGTGCGCCGTGCACCGTGCGCCGTGCCCGTCGGCGACAGCCGCGGTCGCGCCGGCCGTGGTGTCTACGGCCAAGTACGGGGCGATCCTGGTGAAGTAGCCGTATACCGGCCTACGACCCGACCGAGGAGAACGATGACCCAGGCACACGACCACGCGCACACCGATCCCTCGGCATGCGAGTCGGAGCGGCGGCGTATGCGGGACCAGTACCTCCACCCCAGCGGCAGCAGACCGGCGTCGTCGGCCCGAGGACTGCACCACACCGCACTGATCAGCAGCGATGTGGAGAGCACCATCCGTTTCTACCAGGAACTGCTGGAGTTCCCGCTGACCGAATTGATCGAGAACCGCGACTACCCGGGCTCCTCGCACTTCTTCTTCGACATCGGCAACGGCAATCTGCTCGCCTTCTTCGACTTTCCCGGACTGGAGGTGGGGCCGTACGCCGAGGTGCTGGGCGGTCTGCACCACGTGGCGATCTCGGTCGAGCCCGACCGCTGGCGTCATCTGGTCGACAAGCTGAGCCGCGCGGGTGTCGACCACGAGCTGCACAGCGAGGTCTCGGTGTACTTCAAGGACCCGGACGGTGCACGCATCGAACTCATCGCCGATCCCCTCGGGGAAATGTACGGAAGCGAGGTGCTGTGAGTCCGGAGAGGGCGGTCGCCACGGTGACCTGCTGGAACGTCCGGGTCCAGCCGCCGACCGGCCAGGACCCGCCCGCTATCGGGATCGCCTCAGGCCTGCGACGAGGAGCTCGACCAGCCGGCGTGCGTCGTACCGGGGATCGCTGTCGGCGCCGATGCACAGGTTTCCGACGCCGCGCATGAGCTCATAGGCCTTCAGGTCGGATCGGATCTCGCCCGCCCCCGCAGCGGCGTCCAGCAGTTGGCCGCACACGGGCACGAGGCGGTCGATGAAGTAGGTGTGCAGGGTGTCGAAGCCCGCGTCGTCGGATCGCAGCACGGCGGCCAGCCCGTGCTTGGTGACCAGGAAGTCGACGAAGAGGTCGATCCATCGCCCGAGCGCGGCATGTGGAGTCGGGCCGGTCTCGAGCAGGCTCGGACCGGCTTCGGCGAGTGCCTCCACCTGGTGCCGGTAGACGGCGATGATCAGGTCCGCACGCGTGGGGAAGTGACGGTAGATGGTGGCCGTCCCGACGCCCGCCTCGGCCGCGATGTCGCGTACCGGCGCCTCCACGCCCGACGTGACGAAGACCGAGGCGGCAGCGTCGAGCAGAGTCTCCTTGTTGCGCCGGGCGTCCGCCCGTTTGGGCCGTGCCGTGTGCTCCGCGCGACCGTCGCTGTCGTTCACCACGTGTTCCCTCCACCACCGGATTGCTAAACGGGACACTGTTCCGTATCGTCAATCGGGACGGTGTTCCGTTTGCTCATGATGTCAGAGCGCGGGACGGGCCGCCATGTCATGCGTTGCCATCACGCTTCATCCGCAATGGAGGAGACACGGTCATGCAGTACCGCACCTTGGGGCGTACCGGTGTTCAGGTCAGCTCGCTCGCACTCGGCGCGATGAACTTCGGCCGGATCGGGCGCACCGGCCAGGACGAGGCCACCGCCATCGTCGATGCCGCTCTCGAAGGCGGTGTCAACGTCATCGACACCGCCGACATGTACAGCGACGGCGAGTCCGAAGAGATGGTCGGAAAGGCCATCGCCGGCCGACGCGACGACATCGTGCTGGCCACGAAGGCGAACATGCCGATGGGTGACGAGCCCAACCACCGGGGCAGCTCGAGGCGCTGGCTGGTCACCGCACTCGACAACAGCCTGCGCCGCCTCGGTGTCGACCACGTGGATCTCTACCAGATCCACCGGTGGGACCCGAGCACCAGCGACGAGGAGACGCTGTCGGCCCTGACCGACCTGCGGCGCGCGGGAAAGATACGGTATTTCGGCTCCTCGACGTTCCCGGCCTACCGCATCGTGCAGGCCCAGTGGGCCGCCCGGGAGAACCACCTGGGCCGTTACGTCACCGAGCAGCCCAGCTACTCGATCCTGCAGCGGGGTATCGAGTCCCACGTCCTGCCCGTGACCGAGCAGTACGGGCTCGGTGTGCTTGCCTGGAGCCCGCTGGCCTCGGGCTGGCTGTCGGGCGCGATCCGGGCGGGCCGGGAAATCACCACCAGTCGTTCGACGTTCATGCCGGATCGCTTCGACACCAGCCTCCCCGCCAACCGGGCCAGGCTGGACGCCGTCGAGCAGCTCGCCAAGATCGCCGACGAGGCCGGGCTGACCCTGATCCAGCTCGCGCTCGGATTCGTGACCGCGCATCCCGCCGTGACCACCGCGCTCATCGGTCCCCGCACGCTGGACCACCTGCACGCGCAGCTCGCCGCAGCCGACACCGTGCTCTCCGCCGACGTGCTCGACGCCGTCGACGCGATCGTCCCTCCCGGCACCGACCTCGCGGCACATGAGAAGTTCGACACCCCGCCCGCCCTGCTCGACCCGTCACTGCGGCGCCGCTGACCGCCCGGGGGACCGCGCACGACCAACAACCCTCACCAGCGGTCACAACGCTCGATCCACGAGCCCGTGGTGGTGGGCGTCGGGGACGCGGCGCACCGCGATGATCGCGGCATCGTCGTTGAGATGTCCGCCGACGTGGTTGAGGAGATCGCGGCGGAGATGATGCAGCAGCATCTCGGGGCTGGTGTCGGCCCACTGCGCGGCCCGTTGTGTCAGGGGGTAGAAGCTGCCACCGGCGTCACGGGCCTCGATGACGCCGTCCGTGTACAGCAGAAGGGTGTCTCCCGGCTCGAAGGAGAACACGTCGAGGGTGTAGTGGGCCTTTCCGGGGACTGGTCCGCTGATCCCGAGCGGGGGAGCCGGATGCACGACCACGGGGGCGGCGCTGCCGGGGCTGAGCAGCAGTGGTGGGGGGTGGCCGCAGCTGAGGATGCGGGTGACCTGGTCGTCGTCGGGGATCTCCATCAGCAGGACGGTGGCGAACCGTTCCCCGGTTTCCTCCTCCGTCTCCAGGTCGGGCATGTTGCGGGCCATGCTCTGCTCCATGGCCGCGGCCAGGGCGGGCAGGGCTGTGTGATGGTGGGCCGCCTCGCGGAAGGCTCCGATGAGGAGTGCGGCCTCGCCGATGGCGGACAGGCCCTTGCCGCGGACATCGCCGATCATGACCCTGACACCTTCGTCGGTAGGGGTGGCGGCATACAGGTCACCGCCGATCTGGGCCTCGGCCTCGGCGGCCAGGTACAGGCAGGCGATCTTCAGGGGGCCGATCTGCTCCGGCAACGGCCACAGCAGCACGTGCTGTGCGGCCTCGGCCACCAGGCGCACCTGGTCGAGCTGACGTTGCCGGCGCTCGCGCACCACGCAGAAGAACACGATCGTGACGGACAGCACGGCCAGGGAGAGGATCTGCACCAGCACGTTGCGGGAGAACAGCACGCCGAAGTGCCAGCCGATGTACGTCTGGGCGGCCACGGCCAGGAATCCGATCAGTCCCGTCAGCCAGGGGCCGGCGAACGAGGCGGTGATGGCGGGGGCGATGACCAGCAGCGGTCCGAGATGGATGTCGGCCGGGACCAGCTGGTCGACCACGGTGATCACCACGATCAGCGCGATCGGGAACACGAGCAACGCATGACTCGACTGCCACGGGCGTCGTTCGCTGGCCCAGACTTGCCGGACGTCCATGTCTTCCACCTTGCACCGCGGCCGTACCCCAGGCGACTGCGCCACGACACGAGCCCAGGAGCGCCGCTCGACCGACCGAAGCTCCGCCGGCCGCCCCGCCTACGCCGATGGCTCGCGCGCCGCCCTCTTGTGCAGCTCGACGCAGCACACGCCCGTGTGGGGCGCCAGTACCGCGACGGTGTCGTCGTCGCCGGAGCGGGCGAGGTACCCGCACAAGAAGGCGTGGTTCATTCCGCAGACCAGTTCCGGCGCCTGTGCGGCGACCGGGTGGAACGGGCAGTTGTGCAGAACCGTGCGGCCGGTCCCGTCGTCGCCGGGCTCGAAACCGAGTGATTCCAGGAAGGCGGTCGCATGGCCCGCCCTGGCCTCGGCGCCCAGGCTCTCGCCCCGCTCGCGGGCGACGCGAAGAGCAGCCTTCGCGGCATCCTCCTGAGGCCGCTGGGCGGTCACGGCTTCCGTCAGCAGAGAGGCGAGCAGCTCGTGGCTGCGCGGCGGAAGACTGATCGACACCGAGTGCGGGCTGGGCTCGTACACCTTCGGCGCACGTCCGACGCGGCGCGGTCCGTGGCCGCCGTGGCGGGCCTGCAGCAGTCCCGACGTCACCAGCTTGTCGAGGTGGAACGCCGCCAGCTTGCGGGAGATCCCCATCGCTGCCGCCGCCTCTTCACGTGTCACCGGGCGCCTGGCGCGCCGCACGTAGTCGAGCAGTCGCCGCCTCGACTCGTCGCCGAGAACGGCGAGTGCGGCCATCGGGTCGGTGCCGGGGACTGGTGAGGCCCCAGCCGCGGCGGAATCGGACGTCACGCGCCCCACCGTAACTCCATTCCGTGCCCATGAGCGTGGGAGTGACGCGGCACTTGACCGTTGGCCCGAATAAGACCAACAATTGTTGGTGAAACAGCTCCACGGTGAGGTGGCGCATGACGGTGAACAGTGACCTCAGTGATCTGCGTCGGGCGAAGCGACCGGTGAGCGGTGCGCTGGCGGGCCCGTACGGGCATCCCTTCCACCCGGCCTTGGTCACCGTGCCGATCGGTGCGTGGGTGTCCAGCCTGGTCTTCGACATCGGCTCCCGGATCGTGCACCGGCCGGAGTTCCTGGCTCACGGCTCGGCCTGGCTGATCGCCATCGGCGTGCTGGGCGCGCTGGCGGCGGCCGGTGTCGGCTTCCTGGATCTCTTCGCCATCCCCTCCGGCACCCGGGCCTTCCGCACGGGCCTGGTGCACATGGGGCTGAACCTCGCCGTCACCGTCGCGTACGCGGTCGGTTTCGCCTGGCGGCAAGGCGGCGGATACCCGCAGGGACAGGGCGTCGGATACGGGCAGCTGGCGCTCTCCGCCGCCTCGCTGGCCGTCCTCGGCCTGTCCGGATACCTCGGTGGCAAGCTCGCCTACCGCTACGGCGTGCGCGTGGCCGACGAATCCGTGCAGGCCGAGGGCTACCGCTCCCGAATTCCCTCCTGACCGGACCGAACGGGGAGGCGCCCGCGACTCCCCACCGACCCGCTCGACCCCATCGTCCCGGAACCACCGGAGGCCGCCATGGACATCGCCGCTCTCGTCTCCTGGGTTGTCACGGCCCTCGGTGGATTCGTCCTGCTCGCCCGCTGGATCTCACACGGCGGGCTGCGCCAGCAGCAGACCGGCACCACCCGTTTCCCCGCGCCGCTCGTCTTCGGTCACTTCCTGCTCGCCGTCGCCGGGCTGGTCGTCTGGCTCGCCTACCTGGCCGCGGACCGAGAAGCCCTGGCCTGGACGTCGTTCATCATCCTTGTCGTCGTCGCGCTGCTCGGCTTCACGATGTTCGCCCGCTGGGTGCCCGCCTACCGCACCGCTGCCCCGGGCTCCGCCGGAGAGGAGACGACACCTGCGGAACGACACCTGGCCGTTCCCGTCGTCGCGGCCCACGGTCTGCTCGGTGCCGCGACCCTGGTCCTGGTGCTGTTGGCCGCGCTCGGCGTCGGCGGCAGCTGACCCGCTTCTCCTTGCGCGGCCGGTCAGCGGACGGCGTGACGTCCCGTGATCCAGCGGGCCGCGAGGAGTCCGGAGCCGGCGGTGAGGACGACGGCGCCGACCCCTTCGCCGCGCGGGGCATGCCCGTGTCGCTGTCCTGCCGCCCGAACCGGGCACCGGACGGCCGGGCCGAAGGGGCGCCGACCGCCGCAGAACTGCGACGCGCGCTCGAAGAGCGGGGAAGACGACCGGCATGCACATCCGCATCGACGCCGCAGGCCTGCCCGGCCTCACCGGCTTCTGCCCACCAGGATCGACTCGATGGCCTCGGGCATCCCGTGGCCCCGGATCTTCTCCGAGCCGTAGCGGGCCATGAGGCCGATGACGAGACCGCCCGCCACAGGCATCACCAGCAGCAGCCAGCGATGGGCGGTGTCGGCGGGTACGGCCGTGCCGAAGCCGAACCGCCAGTGGAAGGCGAGGTTGGTGATCAACGCGATCAGCCTCAGCAGACCGGCCGCCACCAGGGCGGTGACCGCACCGACGGGCACCGCCAGGGCAGTGATCACGAGGGCGCGTGGCGGGACGTGGGTCAGCACCTCGTCCGCTCGGCGCTCACCCAAGGGCGCCGCGGCATGACGGAGCTGCCCGCCCAGGAGTCGTACTCCTTCGTGTGTCTCGACCGCGGGGCCGCCTGGGAGAACACATTCGGGATCCGGTACGTCACCGACCTGACGGGTGCCCCGCGCGTGGAGTACCGCGTAGGGGGCACCCGGGTGCCGTCGCCGATCACCCGGAGCGTCTGCGGTGAGTGCGGCGGCCAACCACATCCGGATACTGCATCCCGGCCGGGTGTCTTCGGTCCGACGGCGGTCCGGATGACGACACCGGGGCGTTCACCGAGGAATGAGGTGGGGACATGTACTGCTACGACTGTCCCGAGAGTCTGCCGACGGGTGCTGTGGCGGTCTGCGCGCGCTGCGGGGTCGGCCTGTGCCGCGCACACCTGCACGAAGGCCGAGTGGGCATCCAGGACGTCGTCGGCACGGGACGGGCGACGCACGACAGGCCTGTCCGGCACATCACCTGCAAGATCTGCCAGAGTGCCGAGGTCAGTTGACGGTTGACGGTTGACGCCGACGGGGGAGGGGGAAGCCCGCTCCCCTCCGAACCCGCTCGTCACCGGACGCCCTCGACGTCGGGCGGAGGTCAGGCCGCCTGGGATGCCATGGCCAGCGGCGGGGAGCCGAGGACGTCGTCGCCGTACAGGTCCTGCACCCAGGCGGTCTGGTAGACGGTCTCCAGGTACCGCTCACCCAGGTCGGGGGCGATGGCCACCGCGGTCAGCTCCCGTTGCTCCTGCCGAGCCAGCCACGACATCGCGCCGCTGACCACCGTGCCGGTGGACCCGCCGAAGAGAAAACCACGGCCGGCCAGCCGGCGGCAGGCCCGGATCGTGTCGGCCTCCTCCACGCGCACCACGTCGTCGATACAGGATTCGTCCAGCAGCGGTGGGCGCCTGCTGGTGCCGAGGCCGGGAATCATCCGCCTGCCGGGGGCGCCTCCGAAGGTCACCGACCCCACGGTGTCGACGGCCACGACGCGTACCGGCCGGTGCCACTCGCGGAAGTAGCGCGCGCAGCCCATCAGGGTTCCGGTCGTCCCTGCCCCGACGAACAGCACATCGAGATCCGGGAACTGCCGGGCGATGGCCGGAGCGGTCCTTTGGTAGTGGGCCATGCCGTTGTTCGGATTGGAGTACTGGTTGAGCCACACATAGCGGTCGTCGGAGGAACACAACGCACGGACGTGCTCGATGCGCGCGCCGAGAAATCCGCCGACGGGGGAGGGGCGGGTGATGACGTGGACCTCACTGCCCAAGGCCTCCATCATCATCCTGGTCGCCAGGTTGCAGCGGGAATCGGTCACGCACAGAAATCCGTATCCCTTGTTGGCCGCGATCACGCTCAGGGCCACGCCCAGATTTCCCGAGGACGATTCGACCAGCACCGAGCCCCGCGTCAGCAGGCCGTCACGTTCGGCGGCCTCGACCATTTCGGCGGCTGCCTTGAGCTTGATCGAGCCGGCGAAATTGAATCCCTCGCATTTGAGGAACAACGGATGCTCGAGGATTCCCTCGAGGTCGACGTAGAGATCGTCCTCGTTGAAGTCCTGAGGGGCGGATATGACGGGCATGGTCATCTCCTCGACGATAGGCCTCCCGGAACACCTCCAGTACGCCCGATCCGCACCCGTGGTGTCATGCCACCGAAACTCGGGGCTTGACATCCGCCGTTCGCGCTCATACGCGGGGAGGCGGATTGTCGGAGATCGAGAGCCGGCGTGGCAATGCGGGGAAATCGGTCGGTTATCAGGGGCAGTAATCGGTGTCAAGTCCCGAACTTCAGGAGCAGGACAGAAACTCCCGCGACAGGCGTACTGGAGAGGCGGGCGTCACGAATACGTGCGCACCGACCGACGCCGACCCCAATGCCGCCAAGGAGTTCCCGTGCCAGAGAAAACCGCGGACGCACGTGCGGCCGATCCGGCCGACATCTCGACCTTCCAGGACGAAGGGACCGCCGCTTCGGCGGCCGGCACCGAAGGGCTTCTGGCCGAGGTGCTGGCGGGTGTCATCCAAGTCGAGCAGGTGCCGCTCCACAGTCACTTCTTCACCGACCTGGGCGCTGATTCCCTGGTGATGGCGCAGTTCTGTGCGCGGGTGAGGAAGCGGGACGACCTGCCGACCGTCTCGATGAAGGACATCTACCGGTACCCCACCATCCGGAACCTTGCCGCCGCGCTGGCCGACACCGCGCCCACCCCCGCTCCCGTGCCGTCCCCGGCCCCGGCCGCGGAGGCGTCGCCGGCACCGGCACTGGCCCGGACACCGGCCGACGCAGGGGCTGCGGCCGCCACAAGGCGGTACATCGTCTGCGGAATGCTGCAGTTCCTCTTCTTCCTGGGCTATTCCTGCCTCGCGGCCCTCGCGGCCGCCGAGAGCTACGAATGGATCTCCGCCGGGTCGGGTCCGCTCGACCTCTACCTGCGATCGGTCCTGTGCGCCGCCGTGGGCTTTGTGGGCCTGTGCGCCGTGCCGATCGTGGCGAAGTGGACGCTCATCGGCCGCTGGCGGTCCGGCGAGTTTCCGCTGTGGGGCATGGCCTATCTGCGTTTCTGGGTCGTCAAGAGCCTGATCCGCAGCAGCCCGCTGCGCCTGTTCGCCGGTTCACCGCTCTACGCGCTCCACCTCCGGGCGCTCGGTGCGCGGATCGGCACAGGCGTCACGATCCTCACCCGCACGATCCCGGTCTGCACCGACCTGCTCACCATCGGGGACGGCACGGTCATTCGGAAGGATGTGCTGCTGTCCTGCTACCGAGCCCAGGGCAGCCTGATCCAGACCGGCCGGGTCACGCTGGGCAGCAACGTGCTCGTCGGCGAGCACACGGTCCTCGACATCGATACCTCGATGGGCGACGGCTCCCAGCTGGGCCACGCCTCCTCCCTGCACACCGGCCAGGTCGTGGCCGCCGGTGAACGCCGGCACGGCTCGCCGGCACAGCAGACCCACGTGGACTACGGGACGGTGGGCCCCGCCGACTGCCCCACACGCAAGAGGACCGCATACGGCGTCCTGCAACTGCTGAGTCTGGTGCTGGTGTGGCTGCCGCTGACGCTGGGCGGCATGAGCGCGGTGCTGGCCGGCGTCCCGCAGTTCGACGGGCTCCTGAACCCCCGGCCGCTGACCGACCCGGTGTTCTACGTCGACGCCCTCGTCATCTCCGTGACCGTCTTCATCGGTTCCGTACTCGCCGGGCTCCTTGTCGTGGGTACCGTGCCGCGCGTCCTCAACCTGGCCGTCAAACCCGGCACGACATATCCGCTGTACGGCTTCCACTACGGCATCCAGCGGGTGATCGCGCTGATGACCAACAGGAAGTTCTTCACCACGCTCTTCGGTGACAGCTCCGCCGTCGTCCACTACCTGCGCTACCTCGGATACGACCTGTCCGGCGTCCAGCAGACCGGGTCGAACTTCGGCACCGAGGTGCAGCACGACAACCCCTACCTGAGCTCCGTCGGCACCGGCACCATGATCGCCGACGGACTGTCCCTCGTGAACACCGACTTCTCCAGCACCTCCTTCCGCGTGTCCCGCACGGCGATCGGACCCCGGAACTTCCTCGGCAACCGCATCGCCTACCCCTCACAGGGCAGGACCGGTGACAACTGCCTGCTCGCCACGAAGGTCATGGTTCCCGTCGACGGTCCGGTGCGTGAAGGCGTGGGCCTGCTGGGCTCACCCAGTTTCGAGATCCCGCGCACCGTGATGCGGGACAACAGGTTCAACCACCTGGAGACCGGCGAGGAACTGCGCCGCCGCCTGGCCGCCAAGAACAGGCACAACGCCGCCACCGCCGGCCTCTACCTGTCGGCGCGGATGTTCCACCTCTTCGTGATCACCCTCATCACCATGGCTGCGGCAGACCTTTATCACTGGCTCGGCCCACTGGCGATCGCACTTGCCAGCGTCCTGTCCCTCGCGTTCACCGTCGTCCATTTCGCGCTCGTCGAGCGGGCGTCCACGCGGTTCAAGCCGCAGAAGCCGCTGTACTGCTCGATCTACGAGCCCTCCTTCTGGCGTCATGAACGCTTCTGGAAGATGGCCTCGGTCGACTACGTCCAGGTGTTCAACGGCACCCCCTTCAAGAACGTGATCTGGCGACTCCTGGGCGCCCGGATCGGCAAGCGGGTCTTCGACGACGGCTGCTTCTTCCCGGAGCGCACCCTCGTCACCATCGGCGACGACACCACGCTGAACGCCGGATCCGTGGTCCAGTGCCACTCGCAGGAGGACGGCGCCTTCAAGTCCGACCGCAGCGCCCTCGGCAGCGGCTGCACCCTCGGGGTCGGCGCCTTCGTCCACTACGGCGTGACCATCGGCGACGGCGCCGTGCTCGCCCCCGACTCATTCCTCATGAAGGGCGAGGAAGTCCCCCCGCACACCCAGTGGGCAGGCAATCCGGCCCACGTCACCAACACCGTCCGTGCCTACGACAACTGACACTGAGTCAGGAGGACCGGGCCCGCGACAGCAGCATCGAGCAGAGGAAGCGATCCGATGGACACGCCCCCGAACCCCACCCGAAACCCCCTGGAGTACTGGCGCGGGCTGCTGACGGCCGGCGGATTCACCCCCGTCCCGCGCTGGACCCTCCACCCGGAGCCGGGCGTGGGCCAGTACGAGACACAAGCTCCAGACAGCACCGTCACCGGGCTGCGCCGACTCGCGGACGAAATGGCGATGCCGCTCGAGTCGCTTCTGCTGGCGGCACACACCAAGGTGCTCGCGACAATGTCCGGGGAACAGCAGATCACCACCGGCTACGTCACCGAGGGCGGCCGCCTCCTGCCGTGCCGGCTCACCTCCTCACCCGCCTCATGGCGGGAACTGCTGCACACCACCCACCAGACGGCCGCCGACCTGCTGGCGCACCAGGACGTGGCGGCCGAGGAGCTCGGCGCTCTGAAGCGCGAACTGGGCCTGACCGGGTCGTTGTTCGAGTCCATCCTCGATCCCGCCACGGTCGACGGAGACCTCACCGAGGACACCGCCCTGCGGGTGGGGATACGGCACCACGAAGGCCGACTCGTCGTGCGCCTGAAGTACCGCACCGACCGGCTCGACTCCGGCGGCGCCGCCCGTATCGCCGGCTACCACCTGACCGCACTCGCGCTGATCACCGCGGACCCCGGTGCCGAACACGGACGCCAGAGCCTGCTGTCGGACGAGGAGCTGCGTTACCAGCTGGAGCAACTCGCTGGGCCCGAAAGGGAGTTGCCGGACGCGAGGGTGCATGAACTGTTCGAGGAGCGGGTGCGGATGCATCCCGATGCCGTCGCCGCCGTACACGCCGGCCGGCAGTTGACCTATGGCGAGCTCAACTCCCGTGCCAACCGCGTGGCGCGCGCTCTGACAGCCCGCGGTCTCACCCGTGAAGGCGTCGTCGCGGTGGTGACCGAGCGCAACCTGGACTGGCTCGCCGCCGTCCTCGCCGTGTTCAAGGCCGGAGGCGCCTACCTCCCCATCGAGCCGCACTTCCCGGCCGAACGCATCGCCGCGACCCTCTCCCGTGCCGACTGCACCCTCGTACTGACCGAACCCGGCAGCACCACCACCCTCGACCAGGCACTCGATTCCCGGCCCGGAGCCGAGAGACTCTTCGTCGAAGCGGCCTACGAGGAGGACCACGCGGACGGCGATCTCGGCATCCGTGTCACCCCCGACCAGCTGGCCTACATCTACTTCACCTCCGGCTCCACGGGTGAGCCGAAGGGCGCGATGTGCGAACACGCCGGGCTGCTCAACCACATGTACGCCAAGATCGACGACCTGGGGATCGGCGAGGGGCGGGTGGTGGCGCAGACCGCGCCGCAGTGCTTCGACATCTCCCTGTGGCAACTGCTCTGCGCACTCCTGACCGGCGGGCGGACCCTGCTGGTCGAACAGGACGCCATCCTCGACGTGTCCCGGTTCCTCGACACGATCACCGACGGTGGAGTCGGCGTTCTGCAGGTCGTGCCCTCCTACCTGGAAGCTCTCCTGACCGAGCTCGAGCGGCGCCCTCGCGAACTGCCGGACCTGCGCTACCTCTCGGTCACCGGAGAGGCACTGAAGAAGGAGACCGCCGAGCGCTGGTTCATCGCCCAGCCCCGGATCGGGCTGGTCAATGCCTACGGGCTCACCGAGACTTCGGACGACACCAACCACGACGTCATGCACCGGGCGCCGGAACGCATCCTGCTCGGCCGCGCGGTGAACAACGTGCGCGTCCACGTCGTCGACGAAAACCTCGCCCCCGTGCCCCTGGGCGCCCCGGGTCTGATCGCGTTCTCCGGGGTCTGTGTCGGCCGCGGCTACATCAACGACCCCGAACGGACCCGAGCGGCCTACCTGCCCGATCCGTACCGGGCCGGCACGCGGCTCTACCTCGGCGGCGACTACGGCCGCTGGCACCCGTCGGGAAAGCTGGAGTTCCTGGGCCGTCGCGACGCCCAGGTCAAGATCCGCGGCTTCCGGATCGAGATCGGCGAGATCGAGAACGCCCTGCTCCGTCTCCCCGGTGTCCGCGACGGTGCGGTGGTGGTCGCCGAACGCCCCGACCGGAGTCAGCACCTGGTGGCCTTCTACTCCGCCCCGAAGCCCATGGACCCCGGCACCCTCGCGGACCTGCTGGGCGCCTCGCTGCCCGAATACATGGTCCCCGCGGCCTTCCACTGGCGGGAGAGCCTGCCACTGACCCCCAACAGCAAGACCGACAAGAAGGCGCTGACGGCGCGCGCCACCCAACTCGCCGCCCGCGAGAACGACCACGAGCCACCGGCCACACCCACCGAGCAGCGGCTGGCGGCCGCCTGGGGGCACGTCCTCGGCGTGCCTCAGGACCGCATCGGGCGCGGCGACCACTTCTTCGGCCGCGGCGGCACCTCACTCTCGGCCGTGAAGCTCGCCATCGCCCTGGACCGCACCGTGTCGCCGAAGGACATCACGGCCCATCCGGTCCTCACCGACCTCGCCGCGCTGGTCGACAACCGAACAGAGCACCGCTCGGCCCGGCCCATGACCTCGTCGTGACCGGCATCGCAAGGGAAAGCACCATGTCCTGCCCGACGTGCGACCTCACGGGCGACCTGAATCCCGGGAAGCCCCCGATCCTGCACGTTCACACCTCCGACGACGCGCCGGCCCGGGCGGCGGAACACCGGCGCGCGCTGCGCGTCCTCGCCATCGAACACGGAGCGGACCTCGCACGGGGCCTGCGGCCGGTCGACGCGGACCGCGCCTGTGCCGTCCTGCACGGTCCGGCCCCGGCCCCGATGACGGACCGGGAGTCCTTCGCCGCCCGACCGGACCTACGCGCCGGGTGTGCACTCGTCCTCGACGTGGCCGCCCGACCCGCCGATGTGTATGCGCCACGAACCCAGCTGCACGCTTCGGCCCCAGGCCTGTTGGTGTTCGCCTGCCCGACCGCACCCATCACCGGCGGAGCCACCGCCCGAGATCCGCGAACACCTCGTCGACGTCTACGGCGCCGAGTCGCTGCCGTTCAACACGCGCTTCGGCGGAGGCGACCCCGTCGGCCCGGACACCGTCCGGCTCCTCAACGACGCCCATGCGGCCCACACCGTCCGCGAGCCGTGGCGGGCCGGCGACCTCGTGCTGGTCGACAATGTGCGCACCGCACACAGCAGGGAGGCCTGCCAAGGACCACGTGAAGCACTCGCCGCCCTGGCCGAGCCGCTGAGTCCGGCTCCGTGCCGCCACCGCCGCGACGAGCGCCGGATGACCGCCGTCCGTTCCACCGCCATGGAGCCCGTCATGACCCAGACGCCCACCGTGCCACCGTTCGCAGTGATCTCCGGGGCCCAGGTGCAGCGTGCCCTGCGGGGCCGCGAACCGCAGGTCGTGGACCTCGTCGAGGCCACCTACCGGCTGCACGCCGCGGGAGAGTCGGTCAACCCTCCCTCCTATTTCCTGCGCTTCCCCGACCGTCCCTCCTCCCGGATCATCGCGCTGCCCGCCTCGATCGGGGGAGCGGCGCCGGTGGACGGTCTGAAATGGATCTCCAGCTTCCCCGACAACGTCCAGGCCGGCATCCCCAGGGCGTCCGCCGTCCTGATCCTCAACGACCACGACACCGGCTATCCCTTCGCCTGCCTGGAAAGCTCCATCATCAGCGCCACCAGAACCGCCGCTTCCGCCGCACTGGCCGCCGACCGCCTCACCCGTGACCGGCAACGTCCCACCCGGATCGGGTTCTTCGGTACGGGGCTGATCGCCCGTTACATCCACACCTTCCTGGCCGCCATGGGCTGGTCCTTCGACGAGATCGGCGTCCATGACCTGTCCGAGCACAGTGCCGCGGGCTTCCGTGACCACCTCCGGCAGACGGGCACCGCCGCGCGGATCACCACGTGCGACCGCCCCGAGGAACTCATCCGCTCCAGCGACCTCGTCGTGTTCGCCACCGTCGCGGGCGAACCGCACGTCAGCGACCCGGATTGGTTCGACCACGACCCACTGGTCCTGCACGTCTCGCTGCGTGATCTCGCGCCCGAGATCATCCTCGCCTCGGCCAACATCGTCGACGACGTCGACCACTGCCTCAAAGCCGACACCTCCCCGCACCTGGCCGAACAGCTCACCGGCAACCGTGACTTCCTGGACGGCACCCTCGCCGACGTCATGACCGGGCGGGTGACGCTCCCCACCGACCGGCCCCTGGTGTTCTCGCCCTTCGGCCTCGGGGTGCTCGACCTCGCCGTCGGCAAATTCGTCTACGACGAGACGGTCCGCTCTGGACAACTCCACGTCATCGAGGACTTCTTCCACGACCTGCGCCGGCACGGGTGACGATCCGCTCGATTCGGCCTGATTCCTCGCGACTGCGTTCGAGTATCCGCGAGTCCGCGTAATTCACCCCGGGTCTGTTGAAAGCGGAATCCGTGCAAGCGCTTGCTGACGTCATGATGTGACCGCTGCGTGGGGAGACGCGGCAGGCCTTGGGGGGTCATATGGAGTCTTTGCGTGCGCCGGGGGCGGGGGATCCCGATCGGGTCGGGCCCTACCGGGTGGTGGGCCGGTTGGGGGCCGGCGGCATGGGGCGGGTCTATCTGGCCCGGTCCAAGGGTGGCCGTGCGGTCGCCGTGAAGGTCGTACGGCCCGAACTCGCCGAGGACCGGGAGTTCCGGCAGCGGTTCGCCCGAGAGGTCGCCGCGGCCCGCCGGGTCAACGGCGTGTTCACGGCAGGCGTGGTGGACGCGGACCCGGAGGCGGACCCGCCGTGGCTGGCCACCGCCTATGTGCCCGGCATCTCGCTGGACACGGCCGTCGCCCGGCACGGGGCCTGGCAGGCCGGTCCGGTGACGACACTGGCCGCCGGGCTCGCCGAGGCCCTGGAGGCCATCCATGCCGCGGGGCTCGTCCACCGAGACCTCAAGCCGTCGAACGTGCTGCTCGCCGCCGACGGTCCCCGCGTCATCGACTTCGGCATCTCGACGGCCACCGAGGCGAGCGCGATCACCCGTACCGGGGTGGTGATCGGCACCCCCGGGTTCATGTCACCCGAACAGCTGACCGGAGAACCGGTCGGACCGGCGAGCGACGTGTTCGCCCTGGGCGCGGTCCTCGCGTTCACCGCCTCGGGCTCCGGTCCCTTCGGCACCGGGTCGGCCCAGGGCCTGATGTACCGCATCGTCCACGGTCAGCCCGACCTCGACGCGGTGCCCGGGACGATTCGCGGCCTGGTGGCGCGCTGCCTGGCCAAGCGCCCCGAAGACCGGCCGACCGTGGGCGTGCTCCTTTCGGAACTGATCGACGCGGCAGGCGCGGCACGTACGGCGCTCCTGTTCACGAACGCGTCATGGCTCCCGCCGCTGGTGGCCTCGGCGGTACGGGACGCACGGGACGGTGCGGGGGCGGGCGGCGCGACCGGATCCGGGGCGACGGTGCCGAAGTCGCCCCCCACGGGTGGGTTTCCGCCGGACGGCACACCACCTCAGCCCGGGCCCGTCGCCGGCTCGGCCCACCAGGCGCC
>NZ_JBHYKH010000125.1:0-19393 GCF_042741275.1 Streptomyces sp. NPDC058964 | reverse complement strand
GAGCCACCCCCCCCCGCTCGCCCTGCTCGTTTTTGTTGTCGAGTGGGGGTTTGTTTTTTTGTTACACCCCCCGCGCCTCGGCGCGCCCCCCCCCCCCCCCCCCGACTTTGTCATGCTGCCGCGGGTAGATCCGGGCGCAGTGGCCAGTCCTGGTTGACCGCCTCGTCCGAGCCGCTGCGCGCGAACCACGCCTGCAGCCCCCGCGCCTGCGCCGCGTGCCACGTGGCCTGCAGCATGTGCAGTTCGGCGGGGGAGAGGCGCTCCAGCCGCGTCGCGAACCGACGCCCCACCGCCCGTACGACGTCCAGCGCGGCGAGCGCGTCCGCGCCCGCGTCGTGCGCGCCCTCCAGCGTGACGCCGTAGTGCTCGCACAGGTCGGTCAGGGTGCGGCGGCCCTTGCGGTACCGGTCCAGGTGCTTGTCCAGGACCCGCGGATCGAGCACCAGCAGCGGCGACGACTCGAACCAGCGGTCCAGCGACGAGGCGCGATGGCGGCGCAACTCGCGGTCCAGGAGCGTCAGATCGAACGGCGCGTTCATCACCACGAGCGGGCGGTGCATGGCCGCGTGCTCGGCCAGCTCCTCCGCTATCTCGAACACCACCGGCGCCGGCCAGCGGCCGTTGCGCTGCAGGTGTTCCTCCGTCAGCCCGTGCACCGCCGTCGCCGCCTCCGGCACCGGCACGCCCGGGTTCACCAGCCAGCGGGTCACCCGGGGCCGGGCACCCGGGGCGTCCTGGACGACGACGGCGGCCGACACGATCCGGTCGGTCTCGACGTCAACGCCCGTGGTCTCCGTGTCGAAGGCGGCCAGGGGCCCCTCGTACCAGCACGTCATCGCAATACAACTCCTCGTTCACCCACGGCAGCTGACATCCCGTCTTCTGCCTGTTTGGTGATACCCGGGCTGTTTGCGCCGTACGCCGGAAGGACACAACAGGAGTGCGGGTCTTTGCAGTTCAGCGGCCCGCAGCGGGGAAACACTTGGCTTGGAAGGCTGTTGGTCATGGTGATAGCGCAGCCCGAGCGGGGCGGGCTGCTGCCCGAACGGACGGCACCCCATCGCGGCACACTCGCCACCACCGCCTGCATGGAGACACTGCAGGTCGGCTATCTGCACGCGGTCGCCGCGGCGGCCGGCTGCTCGCTGTCGCAGCCGTTCCCGGACAACGGCATCGACTGGCACGTCAGCCACAGCGCACCCGGGCACACAGTCGACGACGAGGTGACCATCAAGGTGCAGCTGAAGTGCACCTATCAGATCGCACCCAACCCGCCGGGCCGGTTCTTCTCGTTCACGCTCGACAACGACCATCTGCGCAAACTCGCCCGCACCCCGGTCTCGGTGCACAAGATCCTGGTCGTGATGCTCGTGCCGCGTTCCCAGGACGACTGGCTGCGCGCCAGCCACGACCGGCTCGACCTGCGGCACTGCTGCTACTGGGTCAACCTCGCCGGCCAGCCGGTCACCGGACGGCACCGGACCACCGTGCGGATACCGACCTCGCGCATATTCGACGACCGGGCGCTCTGCGAGATCATGACGCGGGTCGGGACGGGAGGCAGACCATGAGGCACCGTCCGTACGAGGAGCAGGTGCGGGAGGTCAGGCCGCACCCCGTCGAGCCCCACTGGAATCGTCCCCCCGAGCCTGCCGACGTCGATCCTGCCGTCCTCGGCGCCCTGCTGCGCCGGCACGGCTGGCAGCGACGCGGCGGCGCCGCCGGGCGCTACGGCCGCTGGACCCCGCCCGGCCCGGGCGGCGGCGGGACGAGCCTGCTGGTGCCCGAGAGCCGTGCCTTCCCCGACAGCGACGACCTGCTCGGCGAGGCCCTCCTCGCCCTGTCCCGCAGCGGCAGCCCCTCGGCGCGCGAGGTCCTCGTCGGGCTCGCCGTACCCAGCGACGAGATCCGCTGGTGGCGTGATGCACCCACGGGACCGGTCGGCACCGCCCCCTGGACCGTCGAGGAACAGCTGCGCGCGGCCGCCCGGCAGATGCTCCTCGCAGGCGCGCTCGCGACCCGCGCGCGAGCCGGCTACTACGGGGCCCGGCACCGCCGGTCCGCCGCCACGATGCTCGAGAACGTCCTGGTCGGCTCGGCGGCCGGCGGCCGCCGGCTCACCGCCATCGTGCCCGTGGGCACCGGGCGCCCGCTCGCCGTACGCCTCCACCAGGCCCTGTACGCGGCCCGCGAGGCCATCGACTACCAGCGGGCCACCGGCGGCATGGACGCCTTCGACGGCGCCGTGCGGGCGGGAGTCAGCCGCGAGCTCACCGACGCCCTGATCGCCCTGGTGCGCGGCACCGAGGGTGCGCGGATCGCCGTCGAATGGGCGCCCGCGGCCGGCGTCCCCGAGGACTGCGCGGCCTGTGCCGAGCCCGTCGAGTTCTCACCCGGCGACCTGCCCGTGCTGCGCGAGGCGGGCGCCCGCTATCTGCGCGACGAACCGTCCGTGCCGGTGCGGATCACCGGCGCCGTGGTGCGGATGCGCAGGTCGGGGCCGCGCGGCGAGGGCGGCATACGGCTGCGGGTGCTCGCCGGTGCCGAGGTGCCGCACGTACGGGTGACGCTCGACGAGGAGGACTACCGGATAGCGGGCCACGCGCACCTGGTAGGACTGCCGGTGCGGGTCCAGGGGCGGCTGGAGAGCCGGGGCGGTTTCCGGCGGCTGACCGGGGCCTCGGGAGTCGTACCGGTGCAGGTGGACGACGCCGAGCGGGACCGGCTGATGAAGTCGCTCCAGGAGAACATCGACTTCTTCGAGGAGGCGTGCAGCGGGGACGACTGCGACTGACCGGACGGGGCCGCGACGGACCGCGAAAGGGGTGCGACCGGCCGGGAACCGTGGGTGACCGTTTCGCGGTCGGAGGGTCGGGGTCGGTACGATCCACTATTGCGCGCGCTCCCGGTATGGCGCCGCACCCCACCTGCAGTCAGGAGAGACCGGTGTCAGACGTCCGTGTGATCATCCAGCGCGATTCCGAGCGGGAAGAACGCGTGGTGACGACGGGCACTACGGCCGCCGACCTCTTCGCCGGCGAGCGCTCGATCATCGCCGCGCGCGTGGGCGGCGAGCTCAAGGACCTCACCTACGAGGTCGGGGACGGCGAGACCGTCGAGGGCGTCGAGATCTCCTCCGAGGACGGCCTCAACATCCTGCGCCACTCCACCGCGCACGTGATGGCCCAGGCCGTGCAGGAGCTCTTCCCCGAGGCCAAGCTGGGCATCGGTCCGCCGGTCAAGGACGGCTTCTACTACGACTTCGACGTCGAGCGGCCGTTCACGCCCGAGGACCTCAAGGCCGTCGAGAAGAAGATGCAGGAGATCCAGAAGCGCGGCCAGCGTTTCTCCCGCCGCGTCGTCACCGACGAGGCCGCCCGCGAGGAGCTGGCGAACGAGCCGTACAAGCTGGAGCTGATCGGTCTCAAGGGTTCCGCCTCCTCCGACGACGGCGCGGACGTCGAGGTCGGCGCCGGCGAGCTGACGATCTACGACAACCTGGACGCCAAGACCGGCGAGCTGTGCTGGAAGGACCTCTGCCGCGGTCCCCACCTGCCCTCCACCCGCCTCATCCCGGCGTTCAAGCTGATGCGCAACGCGGCCGCCTACTGGCGCGGCAGCGAGAAGAACCCCATGCTGCAGCGCATCTACGGCACCGCCTGGCCGTCCAAGGACGAGCTGAAGGCGTACCTCGACTTCCTCGCCGAGGCGGAGAAGCGCGACCACCGCAAGCTCGGCAACGAGCTCGACCTGTTCTCCGTCCCGGAGCAGATCGGCTCCGGGCTCGCCGTCTTCCACCCCAAGGGCGGCATCGTCCGCCGCGTCATGGAGGACTACTCGCGCCGCCGGCACGAGCAGGAGGGCTACGAGTTCGTCTACACCCCGCACGCGACGAAGGGGAAGCTCTTCGAGACGTCGGGCCACCTCGACTGGTACGCCGAGGGCATGTACCCGCCCATGCAGCTCGACGAGGGCGTGGACTACTACCTCAAGCCCATGAACTGCCCGATGCACAACCTGATCTTCGACGCGCGCGGCCGCTCCTACCGTGAACTGCCGCTGCGCCTGTTCGAGTTCGGGACCGTGTACCGGTACGAGAAGTCGGGCGTCGTGCACGGCCTGACCCGGGCCCGCGGCTTCACCCAGGACGACGCGCACATCTACTGCACGCGCGAGCAGATGTCGGAGGAGCTCGACCAGACCCTCACCTTCGTCCTGAACCTGCTCCGCGACTACGGTCTGACCGACTTCTACCTCGAGCTGTCCACCAAGGACCCGGAGAAGTTCGTCGGCTCCGACGAGGTCTGGGAGGAGGCCACGGAGACCCTCCGCCAGGTCGCCGAGAAGCAGGGACTGCCCCTGGTCCCCGACCCGGGCGGCGCCGCGTTCTACGGCCCGAAGATCTCCGTCCAGGCCAAGGACGCGATCGGCCGTACCTGGCAGATGTCGACCATCCAGCTCGACTTCAACCTGCCCGAGCGCTTCGACCTGGAGTACACGGCGGCCGACGGCTCCAAGCAGCGCCCCGTCATGATCCACCGGGCCCTGTTCGGCTCCATCGAGCGCTTCTTCGCGGTCCTCCTGGAGCACTACGCGGGCGCCTTCCCGGCCTGGCTGGCCCCGGTCCAGGCGATCGGCATCCCGATCGGTGACGGGCACGTCGAGTATCTGCACAAGTTCGCCGCGGCCGCCAGGAAGCAGGGGCTGCGCATCGAGGTCGACTCGTCCTCGGACCGCATGCAGAAGAAGATCCGCAACGCCCAGAAGCAGAAGGTGCCCTTCATGGTCATCGCGGGCGACGAGGACATGTCCAACGGATCCGTGTCCTTCCGCTACCGCGACGGCTCGCAGGAGAACGGCATCCCGTTCGACGAGGCCATCGCGAAGATCGTGAAGGTCGTCGAGGAGCGCACGCAGGTCTGATCCCGCCGGCGGCAGGGGCCCTGGTGGACCGATTCACGTCCCCGGGGCCCCTTTCCCGTCGCCCTCCGCCCCGGCGACACGCCACGAACGGGCGAAGCCATATGCTGCGTAGCATGACGAGTGAGCCGGAGCAGCAGATCGGAGTGGGGACGCAGGACGCGTTCCAGCGCCTGTGGACGCCCCACCGGATGGCCTACATCCAGGGCGAGAACAAGCCGAGCGGCCCGGGGGCCGACGACGGCTGCCCCTTCTGCTCGATCCCGGCCAAGTCCGACGAGGACGGCCTGATCGTCCGTCGTGGCGAGCACGTCTACGCGGTGCTCAACCTCTACCCCTACAACGGCGGTCACCTCATGACGGTCCCGTACCGGCACGTCGCCGACTACACCGACCTGACCGCACCGGAGACCGCCGAACTGGCCGAACTGACCAAGCAGGCCATGACGGCCCTGCGCACCGCCTCCGGGGCGCACGGCTTCAACATCGGCATGAACCAGGGCACGGTCGCGGGCGCCGGCATCGCCGCCCACCTCCACCAGCACATCGTCCCCCGCTGGGGCGGCGACACGAACTTCATGCCGGTGGTGGGCCACACCAAGGTGCTGCCGCAGCTCCTGGCCGACACGAGAAAGATGCTGGCAGAGTCCTGGCCGACCGCGTAGGCCCTCGCCTGCGGGTTGCCGGGCAGCCGGGCCGGTATCGCAGCCCCGCCCCGGCGGTGGAGCCCGTCACTCAGCCCGTCCGGCGTTTGAGGACGAGGCCCGTTCAGGCCGAAGCTGGGGTCTGGGGGCGGCAGCCCCCGGAGAACGCGCGTCCCCGCTCACCCGCACGCAATCCGGCCGAACCGCCGGAGGCCTACGCGTCGTAGAGGTCCGCCTTGCGAGGCGAAGGATCCTGCACAGCCGTGCTGAGGAACGCCGACCGCGATCCGAACTTCTCCGTGTCCACGCCGTTCTCCTCCAGCACCCGGATCGCCGCCGAGTGCACCACCCGCAGCACGGGAGTGGCCGCACGCAGCGCGTCGTCCGCCATGAAGCGGTGCCGCCACGGCTTGTCCGCCCACGCGTGCCGCAGACCGAAGGGCTCGGGCAGCCCCAGCGAGCCGCCGAGCCAGTTGAGCAGCGGCGGATACCAGGTCAGCGGCGCCCGCGCGGCGAGCCGTACCACCTCGTCCGTGCCGACCAGCGGGAGCTTGATCTTCCGGGTCTCCCACGGCTTGAAGGACTTGGTGACCTCCTTCGTCGGCGCCGCGGGCTTCGTGGTGAACAGCGAGTGCACGGGCCCCAGCGCATGCCCGGTCACCTCGATCCGCAGCGTCTGGTGCAGCACCGTCACCGTGATCAGCATGGTGAGCACCAGCTGCCCGTCCCACAGCGTCCACTGCACTCCCAGGTAGTGCCGGTCGCCGCTGCCGAACTGCTGCTTGTTGCAGATGTCCTGTATCGCGTGGGACTTGACCGAGTAGGCCTCGACGTCCGTGCCCTCCGGCCGGGACACCGCCGCCGCGTTCTCCCCGATCGGCGTGACGATCCAGTGCTTTATCGAGGGCTTGGGGAAGCCCCCGGTGTTCAGCGGGCCGCGTTCCAGCATGCGCAGCTGGTCGTGGATGGACCGTATGACGTCCCAGCTGCGGAACGGGTGGATCTCCCGGCTGGGATCGGCCGGCAGCAGGTCCTCGGCGAGCTGCCAGGAACCCCAGCGCGTGCCCATGCCGAGTATGCCCTTGGGACCGGCGTAGAAGACGGAGTTGGACTGCTGCTCGGCACTGAGCCTGGCCAGGGACTGCCGCAGCTGTTCGGCCGCCGTCTCGCCGGGGCTGCTCGGCACCGTCTCCGGGATCTTCGCGCCGACGGTGGTGCCGGAGAGCAGGCCGTCCCAGCGCCCGCGCAGATCGTTCGCCGTGCGCTCGCAGATCTGCCTGGCCCAGAACCAGCCCAGCACCGGTGCGACGACGCACCCGCGCGCGTACCAGGCCCAGAACCCGGTGAACGGCATACGGACCAGGAAGATCGCGGCGACCGCGCCCACCGCGACGAGCAGCGTGGTGGCCAGTGCCCCGGCGCGCTTGTCGTCGCGCTTGGCCACGAACGTGCGGAGCTGGAAGACCAGCAGCCACAGCACCAGTCCGGGCAGGAACAGCAGACCGCACAGCACCATGACGGTGCTGAGCCGGTTGTCGCGCGCCTTGCGGATGTTGTTGGCCGCCAGGCTGTGCTCCACGACGACCTGGGGATCCATGCCGAAGGACTGGATCAGCGGACTGCGGCCGGAGCCGAGCATGCGGTCCACCACGGCCCGGGAGAAGGCCTCGCCCAGGTTCGGCCGGAACAGGGCGATCCGGCCGGCCTTGACCGTCGACTTGTGCCACTCGCTGTCGGCCTTCTTGATCTCGTCCATCGGGCTGTCCCGGTAGGCGGCCGAGGCCAGCGCGAAGGTCGCCGCCTGGCTCTCGCCACCGGAGACGGGCACCTGTGGCCCGTCCCACTCCGTTCCAATCGACATTCCCGCCCCCGATCGCCGCCGGTGTGCCGCTCCTGCGGCCTTCCCGACTTCCTTGCCCCGCACACCTGTTGAACAGGTCATCGGCCTGATCCCGCACCACGTGATCAGGTGATCAGCGTATCCGCAGGCACCGACATCCGTAGGCGGACGGCCAAAGCCGCCCGCCTGTACGGAGGGAAGCGTTCCGCAAAGCTGTACGGAGCGCTCGGGGAACGCCGGTTACGAGGCGTCCTTCGCCTGTTCGCGGATCTTCTCGGCGACCTGCGGCGGCATCGGTTCGTGCCGCGCGTACACGCGGCTGAAGCGGGCGGTGCCGTGCGAGAGGGACCGCAGGTCGATCGCGTACCGGCCGATCTCGAACTCGGGTACCTCGGCCCGTACGACCGTGCGTCCGGAGCCCACCTGTTCGGTGCCGAGCACGCGGCCGCGCCGCCCCGACAGGTCACTCATCACCGCGCCCACGTAGTCGTCGCCGACCAGCACGCTGACCTCGGCCACCGGCTCCAGCAGATGGATCTTCACGCCCGCCGCGGCCTCCCGCAGCGCCAGCGCGCCCGCCGTCTGGAAGGCGGCGTCGGAGGAGTCCACCGAGTGCGCCTTGCCGTCGAGCAGTGTGATCCGGACGTCGACCAGCGGATAGCCGGCCGCGACGCCCTTGGCCGCCTGGGCCCGCACCCCCTTCTCGACCGAGGGGATGAACTGCCGGGGCACGGCTCCGCCCACCACCCTGTCCACGAACTCGATGCCCGAGCCGCCCGGCAGCGGCTCGACCTCGATCTCGCAGATGGCGTACTGCCCGTGCCCGCCGGACTGCTTCACATGCCGGCCCCGCCCCGCGGACTTGCCCGCGAACGTCTCCCGGAGGGAGACCTTATGCGGTACGACGTCGACCTGGACGCCATAGCGGCTGCGCAGCCGTTCCAGGGCGACGTCCGCGTGCGCCTCGCCCAGGCACCACAGCACCACCTGGTGCGTGTCCTGGTTCTGCTCCAGACGCATCGTCGGGTCCTCGGCGACCAGTCTGCTCAGTCCCTGCGAGAGCTTGTCCTCGTCCGCCTTGCTGTGCGCGTGGATGGCCAGCGGCAGCAGCGGGTCGGGCATCTCCCACGGCTCCATGAGCAGCGGGTCGTCCTTGGCCGAGAGCGTGTCCCCGGTCTCGGCGCGGCCCAGCTTCGCCACGCACACCAGGTCGCCCGCCACGGCGTGCGTCACCGGGCGCTGCTGCTTGCCGAACGGCATGGACAGGGCGCCGATCCGCTCGTCCACGTCGTGGTCCTCGTGGCCGCGGTCGGTGAGCCCGTGCCCGGAGACGTGCACCGTCTCGTCGGGGCGCAGCGTGCCGGAGAACAGCCGGACCAGGGAGACCCGGCCGACGTACGGGTCGGACGAGGTCTTCACGACCTCCCCGACCAGCGGCCCGTCCGGATCGCACGCCCGCAGCTCGCGCGACCTGCCGTCGACCGTGGTGACCCCGGGCGCCTCCCGCTCCAGCGGGGTCGGGAAGCCACCGGTGACCAGCTCCAGCAGCTCGACCGTGCCGATCCCCTGCCTGGCACCCTCGGCTGCGGGGGCGGCGGCCAGGACGGGGAAGAAGACGCCGCGCGCGACGGCCCGCTCCAGGTCCTCGATCAGTGTCTTGACGTCGACCTGTTCGCCGCCGAGATAGCGGTCCATGAGGGTCTCGTCCTCGCTCTCGGAGATGATCCCCTCGATGAGGCGGCCGCGCGCCTCCTCGATGCCCGGCAGCTGCTCCTCGCCCGGCTCGGCCTCCTTGCGCTCGCCGGACGAGTAGTCGAACAGCTTCTGCGAGAGCAGTCCGATCAGCCCGGTCACCGGCGCGTGCCCGTCGGGCGTCTGCGGCCCGTGCAACGGCAGGTAGAGCGGGAGCACGGCGTCGGGGTCGTCCCCGCCGAACGCCTCCGCGCACACCCGCGTCATCTCCTCGAAGTCCGCGCGTGCGGCCTCCAGGTGGGTGATGACGATGGCCCGCGGCATGCCGACCGCCGCGCACTCCTCCCACACCATGCGGGTCGAGCCGTCCACGCCGTCCGACGCCGAGACCACGAAGAGCGCCGCGTCCGCCGCTCGCAGACCGGCCCTCAGCTCTCCGACGAAGTCGGCGTAACCGGGGGTGTCGAGAAGGTTGATCTTGTACCCGTCCCATTCGACGGGTACCAGGGACAGCTGTACGGAGCGTTGCTGCCGGTGCTCGATGTCGTCGTAGTCGGAAACGGTGCCGCCGTCCTCCACGCGGCCCGCCCGGTTCACGGCTCCCGCGGTCAGCGCGAGAGCCTCCACCAGAGTGGTCTTGCCCGAACCGGAGTGGCCGACCAGCACCACATTCCGTACGGACGCGGGATGGTCGGCCGCCGTAGCCCTGCCGGCGGCCCCGGGGTGTGCGTTCGCCTTGTCGCCCATGGCCTTGCCTCCCGTGCACGGTGAGGTCACTGTGGGCGCGGGCATGCGGGGCCGCGTGCGGTGGCGGCTCCGATGACGCCCGCGGTCCTTCGAGCTTTCCACTCCCGTCACGGTGCGTCCATACGACGGACGCCGATCGCGTGGCCCACCGTCGCTTGCGGGCCATCCGCCGGATCCGGCGACCGGGTCCGGGTGCCCGCCGGTCGTACACCCGCGCGCGTGGCTACGATGGGCCAGCCGGTGGTCATCGAGGGCCGCGCGGCGACACCGACCGTCGGGAAGGCCATGCTGAACAAGTACGCGCGTGCATTCTTCACGCGTGTCCTCACGCCGTTCGCCGCGTTTCTCATCCGCAGGGGCGTGAGCCCCGACACGGTGACGCTCATCGGCACGGCCGGTGTGGTCGCGGGCGCGCTGGTCTTCTTCCCCCGGGGCGAGTTCTTCTGGGGCACGATCGTGATCACGCTCTTCGTGTTCTCCGACCTGGTCGACGGCAACATGGCCCGCCAGCTGGGCCGCTCCAGCCGCTGGGGTGCCTTCCTGGACTCCACCCTCGACCGGGTGGCCGACAGCGCGATCTTCGGCGGCTTCGCCCTGTGGTACGCCGGAAACGGCGACGACAACGTGCTGTGCGCCGTCTCGATCTTCTGCCTGGCCAGTGGCCAGGTGGTGTCGTACACGAAGGCCCGCGGCGAGTCGATCGGCCTGCCGGTCGCCGTCAACGGGCTCGTCGAGCGAGCAGAGCGCCTGGTGGTCTCGCTGGTCGCGGCCGGTCTGGCCGGCCTGCACAAGTTCGGGGTCCCCGGCATCCAGGTGCTGCTGCCGATCGCCCTGTGGATCGTCGCCGTGGGCAGCCTGGTCACCCTGATCCAGCGGGTGGTCACGGTCCGCCGCGAGTCCGCCGAGGCGGAGGCGGCGGCCGCCGCCGAGAGCGACGCCAACGCGTCCCAGGGGAGCGAGGCGGCCAAGTGAGCACCGCTGAGCGACTTACCGACATGCTGTACGGCCTCGGCTGGAGCACCGTCAAGAAGCTCCCCGAGCCGGTGGCCGCGCGCCTCGGCCGCACCATCGCGGACGTCGCCTGGAAGCGGCGCGGCAAGGGCGTCCTGCGCCTGGAGAGCAACTACGCGCGCGTGGTGCCCGACGCGACCCCGGAGCGCCTGGCCGAACTCTCCCGCGCGGGCATGCGCTCGTACCTGCGCTACTGGATGGAGTCCTTCCGGCTGCCCGCCTGGAGCCCGGAGCGGGTCAGGACCGGCTTCGAGTGCAAGGACGTGCACCACCTGACCGGCGGCCTGGCCTCCGACCGGGGCGTGATCCTCGCCCTGCCGCACCTGGCCAACTGGGACCTCGCCGGCGCCTGGGTCACCACCGAGCTGGAGACGCCCTTCACCACGGTCGCCGAGCGCCTCAAGCCCGAGACCCTCTACGACCGCTTCGTCGCCTACCGCGAGAGCCTGGGCATGGAGGTCCTGCCGCACGTCGGCGGCTCCGCGTTCGGCACGCTCGCCCGGCGGCTGCGCGACGGCGGCCTGGTCTGCCTGGTCGCCGACCGTGACCTGTCCGCCTCCGGCGTGGAGGTCAAGTTCTTCGGCGAGGCGGCGCGGATGCCCGCGGGTCCGGCCCTCCTCGCCCAGCAGACGGGCGCGCTCCTCCTGCCCGTCACCCTCTGGTACGACGACTCGCCCGTCATGCAGGGCCGGATCCATCCCCCGATCGAGGTACCCGAGACAGGTACGCGGGACGAGAAGACGTCTGCCATGACACAGGCGCTGGCCGACGCCTACGCCACGGGTATCGCCGAACATCCGGAGGACTGGCACATGCTGCAGCGGCTGTGGCTCGCCGATCTCGATCCCGCGAAGGGGACGCCGTGAGGATCGGCATCGTCTGCCCGTACTCCTGGGACGTGCCGGGCGGCGTCCAGTTCCACATCCGCGACCTGGCCGAGTACTTCATCCGCCTGGGCCACGAGGTCTCCGTCCTCGCCCCCGCCGACGACGACACCCCGCTCCCGCCCTACGTCGTCTCGGCCGGCCGCGCGGTCCCGGTCCCGTACAACGGCTCGGTGGCCCGTCTGAACTTCGGCTTCCTCTCGGCGGCCCGGGTGCGGCGCTGGCTGCACGACGGCAAGTTCGACGTGGTCCACATCCACGAGCCGACGTCGCCCTCGCTGGGCCTGCTGACCTGCTGGGCGGCCCACGGCCCCATCGTGGCCACCTTCCACACCTCCAACCCCCGCTCCCGCGCGATGATCGCCGCGTACTCCATCCTCCAGGCCGCCCTCGAGAAGATCAGCGCCCGGATCGCGGTGAGCGAGTACGCCCGCCGCACCCTCGTGGAGCACCTCGGCGGGGACGCGGTGGTGATCCCCAACGGCGTGGACGTCGACTTCTTCGCCAAGGCCGAGCCGAAGCCGGAGTGGCAGGGCGACACCATCGGCTTCATCGGCCGTATCGACGAGCCCCGCAAGGGCCTGCCGGTGCTGATGCGGGCCCTGCCGAAGATCCTCGCCGCCCGCCCGCAGACCCGGCTCCTGGTGGCCGGCCGCGGCGACGAGGAGGAGGCGGTGGAGACCCTCCCCGCCGAGCTCCGCTCCCGGGTCGAGTTCCTGGGCATGGTCAGCGACGAGGACAAGGCGCGCTTCCTGCGCAGCATCGACCTGTACGTGGCGCCCAACACCGGCGGCGAGAGCTTCGGCATCATCCTGGTCGAGGCGATGTCGGCGGGCGCGCCGGTCCTCGCCTCCGACCTGGACGCCTTCGCCCAGGTCCTGGACCAGGGCGCCGCCGGTGAGCTGTTCTCCAACGAGGACGCGGACGCCCTCGCCGAGGCGGCCGTACGCCTCCTCGCCGACCCGGCCCGCCGCACCGAGCTGCGCGAGCGCGGCAGCGCCCACGTACGCCGCTTCGACTGGTCCACGGTCGGCGCGGACATCCTGTCGGTGTACGAGACGGTGACCACGGGCACGGCGGCGGTGGCGGCGGACGACAGAACCGGAGGCGGCGGATCGGGCGGCCTGCGGGCCCGCCTGGGCCTGGCCCGCGACTGAGGCCGGGACCCTGGGGGCCGAGGCCGGCGAAATCAGCCCGTCCGGCGTTTGAGGACGGGGCCGTTCAGGCCGAAGCGGGGGTCCGGGGGCGGCAGCCCACGGACGGCCACACCGGCGTCGGCCCCGGCACAGCACCCCGCCGACCCTGCGGAGCACCCCGGTAGCCTTGCCACCCGTGACCGCAACCCTCATCTGGATCCTCGTCGCCCTCGTAGCGATCGGTCTCTACCTGAGCTGGACCGCCGGGCGGCTGGACCGTCTGCACTCCCGGATCGACGCCACCCGTGCCGCCCTCGACGCCCAGCTGCTGCGCCGCGCGTCCGTGGCCCAGGAGCTGGCGACCTCGGGCGTGCTGGACCCGGCCGCCTCGATCGTGCTCTACGAGGCCGCCCACGGCGCCAGGCAGGCCGAGCAGGAGCAGCGGGAGGTCGCCGAGAGCGAACTGAGCCAGGCGCTGCGTGCCGTCTTCGCGGAGACCCAGCAGGTCGAGGCGGTCCGCGAGGCACCCGGGGGAGAGGCGGCCGCCCACGAGCTGACCGAGGCGGTGCGACGCGTCCCGATGGCCCGTCGCTTCCACAACGACGCGGTGGGTGCGGCCCGCCGGCTCCGCGAGCACCGCAAGGTGCGTTGGTTCCGGCTGGCCGGCCACGCCCCCTTCCCCATGGCCTTCGAGATGGACGACGAACCGCCGGTGGCACTGGTGGACCGGGCCGCCTAGCCGCGGTTGCGTGGGATCGCAGGCCAAAAGGATCCACAGCCTTCGCATTGGCCCTTGCTGTGGCCTGGTCCATTCACGTTTGCTGCTCTGCAGCAGAAACCCTCTTTCACTTCAGTGAGGTCACCCGTGTCCACCACCGAGAACCAGGCTCCCGAGACCGGCACCGCCCGTGTGAAGCGCGGCATGGCCGAGCAGCTCAAGGGCGGCGTGATCATGGACGTCGTCACGCCGGAGCAGGCGAAGATCGCCGAGGACGCGGGCGCCGTCGCCGTCATGGCCCTGGAGCGGGTCCCGGCCGACATCCGCAAGGACGGCGGCGTGGCGCGCATGTCCGACCCGGACATGATCGAGGGCATCATCGACGCCGTCTCGATCCCGGTCATGGCCAAGTCCCGGATCGGCCACTTCGTCGAGGCCCAGGTCCTGCAGTCCCTCGGTGTGGACTACATCGACGAGTCCGAGGTCCTCACCCCGGCCGACGAGGTCAACCACTCCGACAAGTGGGCGTTCACGACCCCCTTCGTCTGCGGTGCCACCAACCTGGGCGAGGCCCTGCGCCGCATCGCCGAGGGCGCGGCGATGATCCGCTCCAAGGGCGAGGCCGGCACCGGCAACGTCGTCGAGGCCGTCCGCCACCTGCGCCAGATCAAGAACGAGATCGCCCGTCTGCGCGGCTTCGACAACCACGAGCTGTACGCCGCCGCCAAGGAACTGCGCGCCCCGTACGAGCTCGTCAAGGAGGTCGCCGAGCTCGGCAAGCTCCCGGTCGTGCTGTTCTCCGCCGGTGGCGTGGCCACCCCGGCCGACGCCGCGCTCATGCGCCAGCTCGGCGCCGAGGGCGTCTTCGTCGGCTCCGGCATCTTCAAGTCCGGCGACCCGGCCAAGCGCGCCGCCGCCATCGTGAAGGCCACCACCTTCTACGACGACCCGAAGATCATCGCGGACGCGTCCCGCAACCTCGGCGAGGCCATGGTCGGCATCAACTGCGACACCCTGCCCGAGGCCGAGCGGTACGCCAACCGCGGTTGGTGAAAGGCCCTGGCAAAGACCCCATGAGCACCCCTGTCATCGGCGTCCTGGCCCTCCAGGGCGACGTCCGGGAACACCTCATCGCCCTGGCCGCGGCCGACGCCGTGGCCAGGCCGGTGCGGCGCCCCGAGGAACTCGCCGAGGTCGACGGCCTCGTCCTGCCCGGCGGCGAATCCACGACCATCTCCAAGCTGGCCATCCTCTTCGGCGTGATGGAACCCCTCCGCGCGCGCGTGCGGGCGGGCATGCCGGTCTACGGCACCTGCGCGGGCATGATCATGCTCGCCGACAAGATCCTCGACCCGCGCTCGGGCCAGGAGACCGTCGGCGGCATCGACATGATCGTGCGCCGCAACGCCTTCGGACGGCAGAACGAGTCGTTCGAGGCGGCGGTCGACGTTCACGGCATCGAGGGCGATCCTGTAGAGGGCGTCTTCATCCGCGCCCCCTGGGTCGAATCCGTCGGCGCCCCGGCCGAGGTGCTCGCCGAGCACGACGGCCACATCGTCGCCGTCCGCCAGGGCAACGCGCTGGCCACGTCGTTCCACCCGGAACTGACCGGCGACCACCGCGTGCACGCCCTGTTCGCCGACATGGTGCGCGCCGACCGGACGCCGGAGTCCTTGTAGGATCTCTGGAGTTCGTTGCAGAGATGGGTTACGCGAAGGAGACAGGCAGATGTCCGGCCACTCTAAATGGGCCACGACGAAGCACAAGAAGGCCGTGATCGACGCCAAGCGCGGCAAGCTCTTCGCGAAGCTGATCAAGAACATCGAGGTCGCGGCGCGTATGGGCGGTGTCGACCTCGAGGGCAACCCGACCCTCTACGACGCCGTCCAGAAGGCCAAGAAGCAGTCGGTCCCGAACAAGAACATCGACTCCGCGATCAAGCGCGGCGGCGGTCTCGAGGCCGGTGGCGCCGACTACGAGACGATCATGTACGAGGGCTACGGCCCGAACGGTGTCGCGGTGCTCATCGAGTGCCTCACCGACAACCGCAACCGCGCCGCCTCCGACGTGCGTGTCGCCATGACCCGCAACGGCGGCAACATGGCCGACCCGGGTTCGGTGTCGTACATGTTCAGCCGCAAGGGTGTCGTGATCGTCCCCAAGGGCGGGCTGACCGAGGACGACGTGCTCGGCGCCGTCCTGGACGCGGGTGCCGAGGAGGTCAACGACCTCGGCGAGACCTTCGAGGTCATCAGCGAGGCCACCGACCTGGTCGCGGTCCGCACCGCCCTCCAGGACGCCGGGATCGACTACGACTCCGCCGACGCCAACTTCGTCCCGACCATGCAGGTCGAGCTGGACGAGGAGGGTGCCAAGAAGATCTTCAAGCTGATCGACGCCCTCGAGGACAGCGACGACGTGCAGAACGTCTTCGCCAACTTCGACGTCAGCGACGAGATCATGGAGAAGGTTGACGCGTAACGCCGTCGCGAACTCCACAGGCTCAACGGGCCGGCGGGACACACCCGTCGGCCCGTCGCCGTGTCGGACGTTGTCAGTGGCACCCGATAGCCTGCACGAACAGGCGATGGACAGGGAGGGCCGGTGCGCGTACTGGGGGTGGACCCGGGACTGACCCGATGCGGTGTCGGGGTGGTCGAAGGGGTGGCGGGACGCCCGCTGACCATGCTCGGCGTGGGTGTCGTCCGCACACCGGCGGACACCGACCTCGGGCGCCGCCTGGTCGCCGTCGAGCAGGGCATCGAGCGGTGGCTCGACGAACATCAACCAGAGTTCGTCGCCGTGGAGCGTGTCTTCAGCCAGCACAACGTGCGCACGGTGATGGGCACCGCCCAGGCCAGCGCCATCGCCCTGCTCTGCGCCTCCCGCCGCGGCATCCCCGTCGCCCTGCACACCCCCAGCGAGGTGAAGGCCGCCGTCACCGGCAGCGGCCGCGCCGACAAGGCGCAGGTCGGCGCCATGGTCACCCGCCTGTTGCGGCTCAGCGCGCCGCCGAAGCCCGCCGACGCCGCCGACGCCCTCGCGCTCGCCATCTGCCACATCTGGCGGGCCCCCGCCCAGAACCGGCTCCAGCAGGCCGTCGCCCTGCACACAGCCAACGCAACGAAAGGCCGTACGGCATGATCGCCTTCGTCAGCGGCACGGTCGCCGCACTCGCCCCCGACGCGGCGGTGATCGAGGTGGGCGGGGTCGGCATGGCCGTCCAGTGCACGCCGAACACGCTCTCCACGCTCCGCGCGGGCCGGCCCGCCAAGCTCGCCACCTCCCTGGTCGTCCGCGAGGACTCCCTGACGCTGTACGGCTTCGCGGACGACGACGAGCGCCAGGTCTTCGAGCTGCTCCAGACCGCCAGCGGAGTAGGCCCGCGCCTGGCCCAGGCGATGCTCGCCGTGCACGCGCCGGACGCGTTGCGCCGGGCGGTCTCCACCGGCGACGAGAAGGCGCTCGTCGCCGTCCCGGGCATCGGCAAGAAGGGCGCACAGAAGCTGCTGCTCGAGCTGAAGGACCGCCTGGGCGAGCCGGTCGGCGCCCCCGCGGTCGGCGCACCGGTCACCAGCGGCTGGCGCGACCAGCTGCACGCGGCCCTGATCGGCCTCGGATACGCGACCCGCGAGGCCGACGAAGCGGTCTCCGCCGTCGCACCGCAGGCCGAGGCCGCCGAGGGTACGCCCCAGGTCGGCCAGCTGCTGCGGGCCGCCCTGCAGACCCTCAACCGCGCACGCTGACCCACCTGCGCCACCCCAGCTAGGAGACCTCAGTGAACTGGGACGACACGACCGACACCTCCGCGGCCCCCGAGCGGCTGGTGGACTCTGTCGCCGACCGTGAGGACCAGGCCGTCGAGGCCGCCCTGCGCCCCAAGGACCTCGGAGAGTTCATCGGCCAGGAGAAGGTCCGCGAACAGCTCGACCTCGTGCTGCGCGCGGCACGTGCCCGCGGTGCCACCGCCGACCACGTGCTCCTCTCCGGCGCCCCGGGCCTCGGCAAGACCACCCTCTCGATGATCATCGCGGCCGAGATGGGCGCCCCGATCCGCATCACCAGCGGCCCCGCCATCCAGCACGCCGGCGACCTGGCCGCGATCCTCTCCTCCCTGCAGGAGGGCGAGGTCCTCTTCCTCGACGAGATCCACCGCATGTCCCGGCCCGCCGAGGAGATGCTCTACATGGCCATGGAGGACTTCCGCGTCGACGTCATCGTCGGCAAGGGCCCCGGCGCCACCGCCATCCCGCTGGAACTGCCCCCGTTCACCCTGGTCGGCGCCACCACCCGCGCGGGCCTGCTGCCGCCCCCGCTGCGCGACCGCTTCGGGTTCACCGCGCACATGGAGTTCTACGAGCCCACCGAACTCGAGCGCGTCGTGCACCGCTCGGCCCGCCTGCTCGACGTCGAGATCGAGTCCGACGGCGCCGCCGAGATCGCCGGCCGCTCCCGCGGCACGCCCCGCATCGCCAACCGCCTGCTCCGCAGGGTCCGCGACTACGCCCAGGTCAAGGCGGACGGCCTCATCACCAAGGAGATCGCCGCGGCCGCCCTGCAGGTGTACGAGGTCGACGCCCGCGGCCTCGACCGCCTCGACCGCGCCGTCCTGCAGGCCCTGCTCAAGCTGTTCGGCGGCGGACCCGTGGGCCTGTCCACGCTCGCCGTCGCGGTGGGGGAGGAGCGCGAGACCGTCGAGGAGGTCGCCGAACCCTTCCTCGTACGGGAGGGGCTGCTCGCCCGCACCCCGCGCGGACGGGTCGCCACGCCGGCCGCGTGGGCCCACCTCGGTCTCACGCCGCCGCGCCCGACTGTCTCGGGAAACGGACAACAGGACCTGTTCGGGGCGTGACGGCGAGGGCATTGGCCGGGGCAGGAACCCAGGTGCCATGCTGAGCGTTGTTCCATACACACGGACTCGCTTAGACTCCGCCGATGCCGCCCTTGTGACGGCGCCGCCCACACCCCCATTCACCAGGCCGCTCCCCGCCGCGGTCGTGCGAAGGAAATCCCGTCCCGTGAATACCTTGACCCTCCTCCCGTTCATCGTGCTCATCGCGGCCATGTTCCTGATGACGCGCTCGGCCAAGAAGAAGCAGCAGCAGGCCGCCAACATGCGGAACGAGATGCAGCCCGGTTCCGGCGTCCGCACGATCGGGGGCATGTACGCGACGGTCAAGGAGGTCAACGAGGACACGGTCCTCCTTGACGCCGGCCCGGGTGTCGACCTCCTCTTCGCGAAGAACGCGATCGGCGCCGTCCTCACCGACGACGAGTACAACCGCATCGTGCACGGCATCGAGCACGACCTGAAGTCCGACGTCGTCCCGGACGACGCCTCCTCCCTCACCGAGACCGACGAGCCCGCCGCCGACGCTGCCGCCGCCTCCGACGACAAGGCCGTCGACCTCGGTAAGAAGGACGCGGCCGACGAGCCGGCCGACGAGGCCGGGGCCGCCGAGGCGAAGGCCGACGACGAGTCGAAGAAGACCGACGGCGACTCCGAGGCGAAGTAGTCACGTCCCGGGGAGCGCGGCGCGATCCGTTCGCGCCCCGCGCCCCGGGCGCGTCTGTTTCCCGGACGGGTTCCCGACACCATGTCATGGCCGACCGCGCCGACCGCGCGGGCAGGCCCGAGAGGGAGTACGAGAAGGTGGCAGCACCTAAGAGGGGCCGGAGCGCCGCCCCCCCCCCCCACACCCGGGGCCCCCGGGCCCCCCACAGGAAACCCAAACGGGGCGCCAACCCCGGCAAGGTGGCCCCCCCCGCCCCCCCCCCCCCCGACCGCCACCACCCATCCG
>NZ_JBHYKH010000124.1:17950-19464 GCF_042741275.1 Streptomyces sp. NPDC058964 | reverse complement strand
CCGACCCCGCCTTCGGCGTGCCCCCCGCCGCCCGGCGCAAGGAGCCCTCCGGGCCCGCCCACGCCCCCACCCCCCCCCCCCCCCCGGCCCCGGCGGCCCCCCCCCCCGCCGACATCGCCGACCGGGTCGCGGGCCTGCCCGCCGTGGGCGCGGGCGCGCTGCTCTACCCCGACACCTTCCCCGTCGCCCACGAACCCGAGCGAGTCTCCGCGGCGGCCCTCGCCTCGCTGGCCGCCGAGAAGCTCGCCGCGGGCGAGGAGCTCCCGGCCCCCCGGCCGCTGTATCTGCGCCGCCCCGACGCCCAGGTCCCCAAGAACTACAAGGTGGTCACCCCCAAGTGACCGGACCCGCAACCCCCCGGCTGCGCGAGATGCGCTGGTGGGACATCGATTCCGTCCTCGAGCTGGAGAAGGACCTCTTCCCCGAGGACGCCTGGTCGCGCGGCATGTTCTGGTCCGAGCTGGCCCATGCGCGGGGCGCCGACGCCAGCCGCCGGTACGTCGTCGCCGTCGAGGACGACCGGATCGTCGGCTACGCGGGCCTGGCCGCCCAGGGCGAGCTGGCCGACATCCAGACCATCGCCGTCGCCCGTGACCACCAGGGCACCGGTCTCGGCGCACTGCTGCTGACCGATCTGCTCCGCGCGGCGACCGCCTTCGAGTGCACCGAGGTGATGCTCGAGTGCCGCGTCGACAACGTCCGGGCGCAGAAGCTGTACGAGCGTCACGGCTTCGAGCCCATCGGTTTCCGACGCGGCTACTACCAGCCGGGGAACGTGGACGCCCTGGTCATGCGACTGACCACCGGATCCGGCAGCGGCTCCGCCGCCGGGTCGACCTCCGTACAAGGAACCGAGAGCAATGACTGACGAACCGCTGGTCCTGGGGATCGAGACCTCCTGTGACGAGACCGGCGTCGGCATCGTCCGAGGCACCACCCTGCTGGCGGACGCCGTCGCCTCCAGCGTCGACGAGCACGCCCGCTTCGGCGGTGTGGTGCCCGAGGTGGCGTCCAGAGCGCACCTGGAGGCGATGGTCCCCACCATCGACCGGGCGCTGAAGGACGCGGGGATCAGCGCGAGGGACCTGGACGGTGTCGCGGTGACGGCGGGCCCGGGGCTGGCGGGCGCGCTGCTGGTCGGCGTCTCGGCGGCGAAGGCGTACGCCTACGCCCTCGGCAAGCCCCTCTACGGCGTGAACCACCTCGCCTCCCACATCTGCGTGGACCAGCTGGAGCACGGCGCGCTGCCGGAGCCGACCATGGCGCTGCTGGTGAGCGGTGGCCATTCCTCGCTGCTGCTGTCCACGGACATCACCTCCGACGTCCGCCCGATGGGTTCCACCATCGACGACGCGGCCGGCGAGGCCTTCGACAAGATCGCGCGGGTGCTGAACCTGGGCTTCCCGGGCGGTGCGGGGCTCGACCCGGACGCGCAGGTGGGTGTCCCCGAGGCGAGGGGCCGGCCCCCCCCGCCCCGGGGGGCGCGCGCGCCCGCCGGCGCCCTGTCGCTCTCC
>NZ_JBHYKH010000124.1:0-17940 GCF_042741275.1 Streptomyces sp. NPDC058964 | reverse complement strand
GGCCTGAGCCGGGGGGGCCCCCGGGCCGCCCCCCCCGCCCCCCCCGGTGGGCGGGGGCGAGCCCCCCCCGCCCCCCGCGACCCGGCGTACGACTTCTCCTTCTCCGGCCTGAAGACGGCCGTGGCCCGCTGGATCGAGGCCAGGCGGGCGGCGGGCGAGGAGGTGCCGGTGCGTGACGTGGCGGCGTCCTTCCAGGAGGCGGTGGTCGACGTCCTGACCCGCAAGGCGGTGCGCGCCTGCAAGGACGAGGGTGTGGACCACCTGATGATCGGCGGCGGTGTGGCCGCCAACTCCCGGCTGCGGGCTCTGGCGCAGGAGCGCTGCGAGGCGGCGGGCATCCGCCTGCGCGTCCCCCGCCCCAAGCTGTGCACGGACAACGGCGCGATGGTGGCCGCCCTGGGTGCGGAGATGGTCGCGCGCGGACGGGCGGCGTCCGGCTGGGACCTGTCCGCGGACTCCTCGCTGCCGGTGACGGACCCTCATGTGCCGGGCCACTCGCACGACCATGTGCACGAGGTCAGCAAGGAGAACCTGTACTCGTGACGGTCGCGCTGATGTGGGAGGCGCGGGCGACGCAGGGCCGGGGCGGGGAACTCCTCGCCTGGGCCCGGGCACAGGAGCTGTCCGGCACCCCACTGCGCCGCGAGACCTTCCGCGCCCCTCAGGACCGGGTGCTGGTCGTCACCTGGTGGGACGCGCCGTACGACGCCGAGCTGCCCGAACTCGCGGACCCGCCCACCGGCCTGGTCACCCGCCCCGTGCACCGCTGGCGCTTCGAGTCGCTGGGCTCGGCCTAGCACCGTTCGCCGGTCGGGCGCGGTCTCGCGGTCAGGAGCGGGTTGCCTGCTGGGGGTGGGTGGCCTCCGCCTCCGGGCCCATGGCCGCCAGGGCCGGTGTCCGGCGTTCCTGGACGTGGGCGTGGACCATCAGCCCGATCAGCGCCGCGAGCAGGACGGCCGAGGAACCCGCCGTACCCAGGTCGAGGCCGCCCTTGGCGGTCGGCTTGGTGAGGAGGTCGCCGGCCGTCGCGCCCAGCGGGCGGGTCAGGACGAAGGCGATCCAGAAGAGCAGGACGTTCGGGACCGCCGGGGCCTTCATCAGCAGGACCAGGACCAGCAGTACACCGGTGACCAGGGCCGCGCCGCCCAGGTAGCCCAGGCCGGAGCTGTCCGACAGGAAGTCGCCCATCGAGGTGCCGAGGGTGTTGGAGACCAGGATCGCCGACCAGAACAGCGCCTCGCCCCGGAAGGTGACGATGTCGCGGATCTCGAAGGTCATCCCGCTCAGCTTCCAGGCCAGGAAGATCGCCAGCAGGATCGAGATCAGGATCGCGGCACCGGCGGGGTAGCCGAGTCCGAGACCCTGTGGGCCCCAGCCCAGCTTCGTGGCGCCGTTCGAGAGGTACTTGGTGCTGGCGTCCCGGTTCATGAAGTCGGACATCGTGGTGCCGGCCATGCTGGTGGACAGGATCACGGTCCAGTAGAAGAACGGGTTGTACCGCGAGGAGCGGAGCTGGATCACCAGCGTCACCACGAAGATCAGGAACAGGGCGATCGTGGTGAGGAAATAGCCGAGCTTGAGCGTCTGGGCGAACAGGTCGCCCGCCGTCTCACCCAGGGTCGTGGCGGCGATCTTCATGATCCAGAACGCCAGGGTGACCTCGGGCAGCTTCTTCATCACTGACTTGGTCGTCGTCAAGGGTGCTGCTCCTGCCAGTGGTTGGGGGGTGGTGATCACCGACCCTGGCAGTGCGGACCTGAACGCATCCTGAACGCGTGCGTCACGGGTCTTGTGGAAACACACCCCCTGTGCCCGGGCCGAGCGCGGCGTCGCACGGCCGGTCCGCTCCCACGGTCCCGTGCACGAGGCAGGCAAGGAGAACGCCGGCGCTCCCGAGCGGCCCCTGCGCCGGGAGGGCTTCCCAACCGTCCCGCCGGGATGCACCACCGGGACCTGGGCGTCAGCATGGAAGGAGAGGGCGACTCGGGACAGGGCGGGAGGGGTGCCTCACTACAGGGGGTGGAGGCTTTCATGCCAGACAACGAAACGTTCGTCCGTGACCTCTTCAAGGCGTGGAACGACCGCGACTACGACGCCATCGCGGGGGCGGTCGCCCCCGACTGCACCCTCGTGGAGGAGGGCAGCGGCAGGACTCTCCAGGGCCCCGAAGGCTTCACCAAGCTCGCGAAGGCCCTGTTCGACGCCATGCCCGACGGCAAGTTCAGGCTCGACCACCTCACGGCTCAGGGCGACACGGTGGTCGTCGAGTACACCGGGGACGGCACACAGACCGGCGACCTGGTCCTGCACGCCGGGACGGTCCCCGCCACGGGACGGCACGTCACCGTGCACGCGTGCGACATCTACGAGGTCAAGGACGGCAAGGTCCAGGAGGCCCGTGCCTATCTCGACACGGGCGCCATCCTGTCGCAACTGGGCCTGACCGAGCGACTGGGGGCCTGACCCGGCGGGCGTTCACCGGGGAGCGGGCCGGTCCGCTCCCCGCGGCGTCGGCCGGGCCGGCTTCGAGGAGGTGTCCGCGGACTCATCGTGCCGGGGACACCTCCGTGTCGCACCGTAGCCGCCGGTTCGTGTCCAGGGCGCGGGCCGGGCCCGTGAGTGTGAGCCGTGCCGTGTGCCGTACCTCCGCGCTGGACGTGCCCAACCGCATTTCCAGGGCGCCCGGTTCGACGATCCTCGTGCCGGAGCGGTCGGTGAACGCGGAGAGGTCGGCGTGGAAGCGGAAGGTCACCCGGCGGGACTCCCCGGGCGACAGCTCCAGGCGCCGGTAGCCGATCAGACGGACGTCCGGGCGGGTCACCGAGGCCACCGGGTCGTGCAGATACAGCTGGACGACCTCCGCCCCGTCGCGGTCGCCCGTGTTGCGGACGGTCACCGACACGTCGTACGAACCGTCCGTCGCGATCTCCGCCTCCGGCCCCGCCTGGCCGCGGAAGTCCTCCCACGCGAACGTCGTGTACGAGCGGCCGTGGCCGAATGCGTACAGCGGGGTCGGATCCAGATTGCTGACCTCGCCAGCGAGGCCCAGCGGCGGCTGGAGATACGTCCACGGCTGGCCTCCCGGCCCGCGCGGCACGCTCACCGGGAGACGGCCCGAGGGGTTCACCCGGCCGGACAGCACGCCGGCCACCGCGGGGCCGCCCTCCTCGCCCGGGAAGAACGCCTGGACCACCGCTCCGAGCCGCCCGTCCCACCGGCCCAGCGCGTACGGGCGGCCGGTCAGCAGCACCAGGACGACGGGGACACCCGTGCCCACCAGCGCGTCCAGCAGATCGCTCTGGACACCGGGGAGCCGGAGATCGGCCACGTCGCAGCCCTCGCCCGAGGTGCCCCGGCCGAACAGTCCGGCCCGGTCACCCAGAACGGCCACGCACACGTCCGCCTCCGACGCCCGCGCCACCGCCTCCGCGAAGCCGGAGGTGTCCGGGTCCGACACCCCGCAGCCCTCCGCGAACGTCACCTTGGCGTCCGGGAGTTCGGCGCGCAGGGAGTCGAGGACCGTGGGGATGTCGACCCCCGTCGGGACGTCGGGGTGGTGGGCGAGGACGTGGGACGGGAAGGAGTAGCAGCCCAGCATCGCGAGGGCGTCCGCCGCCCGCGGGCCGACCACCGCGATACGGGTGTCGGGGGACAGCGGCAGCAGGCCGTCCGGGTTGTCCAGGAGGACCACGGACTCCTCCGCCAGCCGGCGGGCCAGGGCCCGGTTCGCCGTCGAGTCCAGGTCCACCGGGCCCTCGGTCTCCGGCTGCCAGTCCTCGTCCAGGAGGCCCAGCTCGCACTTCTGCAGCAGCACCCGGCGGGCCGCCCGGTCCACCAGCGACTCCGGGACCGCTCCCTCGCGTACGGCCGCCACCAGCGGCTTTCCGTAGCACTTCAGCGTGGGCAGCTCGACGTCGATGCCGGCCTCCAGCGCCAGGCGCGCCGCCTCGGCCGGGCTCGCGGCCACCCGGTGCAGAGTCTCCAGGAAGCCGATGCCGAAGTAGTCCGCCACCACCGTGCCCGTGAATCCCCACTCCTCGCGCAGGAGTTCGGTCAGCAGGCGCGGGTCGGCCGAGGCGGGCACGCCGTCCGTCTCGTTGTAGGCCGCCATCACCGAGCGGGCGCCGCCCTCGCGCAGTGCCATCTCGAACGGCGGGAGGGTCACGTCGGCGAGCTCGCGCACGCCCGCCCGCACCGGGGCCAGATTGCGCGCGCCCGCCGAGGACGCGTACCCGGCGAAGTGCTTGAGCGTGGCGACGATCCCGGCCGACTCCAGCCCGCGCACGTACGCCGTGCCGATCGTGCCGACCAGGTACGGGTCCTCGCCGATCGTCTCCTCCACCCGGCCCCAGCGCGGGTCGCGGACCACGTCCAGAACCGGGGCCAGGCCCTGGTGGACACCGACCGAGCGCAGGTCGTCGCCGATGCGCCGGCCCAGTTCCTCGACGAGCGGCGCGTCGAAGGTCGCGCCCCAGGCCAGCGGGACCGGGTACGCCGTCGCCTTCCAGGCAGTGAACCCCGCCAGGCACTCCTCGTGGGCGACCGCCGGAATGCCGAAGCGGCCCGCGGCGGCGATCCGGCGTTGGGCGCGGGCCAGCGCCTGCGCACCCAGAGCCGGGTCCACGGGGGCCGTGCCGAAGGAGCGGGTGAGCTGGCCGAGGCCGAGGGTGATCAGCTCGTCCCAGTCGTAGTCGGAGGTCATCTCGCGCTGGAGCGGGGCGACTCCGTCGCCGTCCGTGGCGGCGCCCACCCACACGCCGTACAGCTGTGCCGTCTTCTCCTCCAGGGTCATCCGGGAGAGCAGGTCGTCGACGCGGGTGGCGGCGGGCAGGGCGGGGTCGCGCCAAGGAGCGGTGCTCATGAAACTCCTGTCGGGATAGGTGTGATCACTTGCCGCCCACGCCCATCAGGCCGCCCACCAGCGCGCGGCGCGCCACCAGGTACACGGCGAAGATCGGGATACCGGAGAGGACGACGGAGGCGAGCAGGGCGGGGATGTTCACGCCGAACTGGCTCACGTAGTTGAACAGGCCCAGCGTCAGCACGCGCGGGCCGTCGGACTGGGTGAAGATCAGGGGGAAGAGGAAGCCGTTCCAGGCCTGGAGGGCGGAGTAGATGACGACCGTGCTGATTCCGCCCTTGGCCAGTGGGACGACCAGCTGGAACAGCATGCGGGTGGGTGAGGCGCCGTCCAGCGCCATCGCCTCGTACAGCTCCTCGGAGATGTCCCTCAGCGTGCCGGTGAGGATCAGCACCGACACCGGCATCGCGAAGGCCGCCGTCGGCAGGACGACCGCCAGGAGGCTGTCGTAGAGGTTCAGCTTCGCGATCATCAGATAGAGGGGGACCACCACGGCCTGCGCCGGGATGGCCACGCCCAGCAGGAACAGCCGGAACGCCGATCCCGACCACACGTTCCGGGTGCGTACGGCGACGTAGGCGAGCGGGACGCAGAGGACCAGGACGATCGCCACGACCGCCGCCGCCACGACCGCCGTGTTCGCCAGGAAGTGGCCGAAGCCGTTGTGCAGGACGGTGTTGTAGTTGTCCAGGGTCGGGTCGGAGGGCGGTTTCAGGGCGTTGTTGCCCAGTGCCTCGTCCTGGCGGGTGAGCGAGGCCGAGATCATCGCGTAGATCGGGACGATCACGACCGCCAGCCAGACGAGCGAGCCCAGGCCGGCCAGAGGGTTGGGGCGCCTGGTCCAGTGCCTGCGGCGGTGTACGGCGGCCGGCCCGGTCGGCGGCTCGTCGGTCTTCACGGGACGCGGCAACGTATCGTGCGACACTCCGTCACATTCCTTCCCGTGTACTGCGCATCGCGCCGAAGCCGGTGAGTCTCACCATGACCAGGGAGAGCGCCGTGGCCGCCACCACCAGGAAGGACGCGACGGCGCTGGCGTAGCCGAAGTCGTAGCTCTTGAAGCCCGCCTCGTACATCAGGTACGGCAGGATCGCCGTGTCGGTGCCGGGACCGCCCTGGGTGAGGATCAGGACGGTCTCGAAGTACGTCAGCGAGCCGACGATCATCAGCACGCTCGACGTCGTCGCCGTGTTGCGGAGCTGCGGGAGCGTGATCGAGAAGAACTGGCGGTAGCGGCCGGCGCCGTCGATCGCGGCCGCCTGGTACAGGACCTCGGGGATCTGCCGTGCCCCGCCCTGGTAGATCAGGGTGTGGAAGGGGATGAACTGCCAGCCGCCGACGAAGACGATCGCGAGGAAGGCGCCGCTGGTCGAGCCGAGGGTGTCCTTCTGGATGATGCCGAAGTTCGGGTCGAGCAGCGCGTAGAACAGCAGCGAGATCGCCGTCGAGGACAGCAGGAACGGGACGAAGAAGACCGCCGACAGGATCGCGCGGTTGCGCTGGCGGCCCGCCGCCCACACGCCGAGCAGCAGGGACACGACCGTCTGGAAGGCCCAGCTCGCCAGGGTGAGCAGGACGGTGACCGTGAGGGACTGGGTGAGGCGGTCGTCGTTCAGGAGCTTCCGCCAGTTGGCGAGGCCCACCGGCTGCGGGTCGCCCAGGCCGTTCCACTTGGTGAAGGACAGGTAGAACGCCAGGGCCATGGGCGCGACCGCGAAGAACGTGAAGAACAGGACGGCGGGCAGGGCCCAGGCGGCGTGCGGGCGGCCCGCCCTGCCCCTCGGGCCGCCCTTCAGTGCCGTCGAGCTCACTTCAGCCCCTGGAGCGCCGACACGAACTGGCTCGGCGAGGACTTGCCCACGAACAGCTTGTTGATCTCGGTGAGCATCGGCGTGGAGACGCTCGGGTCCACCGCCTGGTCCCAGCTCAGCGTGAAGGCCGGGGCCTGCTGCACCATCTGGTACTGGAACTTGGCGAACTCGGGGTTCGGCGATGCGTCGAGGAGCTTCTCCGCGTTGGTCGTGGCGGGGATGTCGCCGTTGGCCACCAGGTCCTTGGCGTACGCCTCGGACGCGCAGTCGCGCAGGAACGCGATCGCCGCGTCCTTGTTGGACGTACGGGCGTTCACGGACCAGTAGTTGGTGGGGTTGCCGACGACGTTGCGGATGTCGCCGGCGCCGCCCTCGACCTTCGGGAAGGCGCACCAGCCCAGGTTCTTCTTGGCGAAGTCCGGGAACTTGCCGAGCTGCGTCGAGTACTCCCAGGAGCCCATCAGGTGCATCGCCGCCTTGCCCTTGGCGAAGACCGCGGGCGCGCCTCCGTTGACGTACGACACCGAGCTGAAGCCCTTGCCGAAGGCGCCGTCGTCGATGAGCTGCCTGACCGTCTGGGCGGCCTTGAGGACGGCCGGGTCGCCCCAGCCGGAGGAGTCGCCGTTCTTGATCTTGTCGAAGACCTCGGGTCCGCCGATGCGGTCGGTCAGGTACTCCAGCCACATCAGCTCGGGCCAGATGTCGGCGCCGCCGAGGGCGAAGGGGGTGATGCCGGCCTTCTTCAGCTTGCCGTTGATGTCCAGCAGCTGGTCGAAGGTGGTGGGCGGCTGGAGCTTGTGCTCGGCGAAGACCGCCTTGTTGTAGAAGAGGATCACCGGCTGCATGCCGCGCATGGGGATGCCGTAGTTGCGGCCGCTCAGGCCGCCCGCCGCGAGGACCGAGGGCAGGAAGCCGGCCTTGAGGACCGGGTCGGACTTGATGGTGTCGGTGAGGTCGACCAGCTGGTTCGCTTCCTTGTACGCCTTGATCGAGCCGCCGCCCCAGTTGAAGAACAGGTCGGGCGCGTTGGGCGAGCCCATCGCCGTGCGGAGCTTGGCCGGGTAGTCCGAGCCGGGCACCTTCTGCAGCTTGACCTTGCCCTTGGCCTTCTTCGCGGCCGCCGACGCGTTGAACCGGTTGACCGCCTTGACCTGCACCTTCACCGCGTCGTCGCCGTACACGAAGGCGGTGAGAGTACCGCCGCCGTTGCCGGATCCGCCGGAGGAGCCGCAGGCCGAGAGTCCGGCGGTGAGCAGGGTGGTGGCACCGGCGCCGAGCACCCAGCGCCTGCTGAAGGTACGCCCGCCGTTGGACGTCTGGGACTCCATGAGAGCACCTCTCGTACGAATGTTTCGATCAACATCTCGAATGTTCCGGGGAACGTATGGCCATACGGGGGCTTCGTCAAGGGGTCGCGCAGGGATACGATCGCGGGCATGAAGTCTCCGAAGCCCGCAGAAACGCAGACAGCGACACTCGCCGAAATCGCCCGCGAGGCCGGCGTGTCCGCTCCGACTGTTTCGAAGGTTCTCAACGGCCGTGCCGACGTCGCCCCGGCGACCCGCACTCGTGTCGAGGAGCTGCTGCGCACCTACGGCTACCGGCGCCGGCGGGCCGAGGCTTCCCGCTCGCCGCTGATCGACCTGGTCTTCCACGAGCTGGAGAGCGCCTGGGCGATGGAGGTCATCCGGGGCGTGGAGAACGTGGCCCGGGACGCGGGCCTGAGCGTCGTGCTGTCCGAGTCCGCCGGGCGGCTCACCCCCGGCCGGTCCTGGGCCGACCAGGTCGCCGCCCGCCGCCCGCACGGCGTGATCCTGGTGCTGTCAGGGCTCGACGAGTCCCAGCGCGCGCTGCTGACCAGCAGGTCCATCCCGTTCGTGGTGATGGACCCGGCCGGCGACCCGGGCGCCGACGTGCCCTCCATCGGCGCCACCAACTGGCAGGGCGGCCTCGCCGCCACCCGTCACCTCGTCGAACTGGGCCACACCCGCATCGGCGCGATCAGCGGACCGTCCCGGATGATGTGCAGCCGCGCCCGGGTGGACGGCTACCGGGCGGCGCTGGAGACGGCCGGGCTGCCGGTCGACCAGGGGCTGATCAAGGCCGGGGACTTCCACCACGAGGCGGGCTACCGGCTGGGCCTCGAGCTGCTGCGCCGTCCGGACCGGCCCACCGCCGTCTTCGCGGGCAACGACCTCCAGGCGCTCGGCCTGTACGAGGCGGCACGCGAGCTGGGTCTGCGCATTCCGGAGGACCTGAGCGTGGTCGGCTTCGACGATCTGCCGGTGGCCCGCTGGGTGGGGCCGCCGCTGACGACCGTTCGCCAGCCGCTGACGGAGATGGCCGAGGCGGCGGCCAGGCTGGTGCTCGACCTGGGGCGCGACGACGATTCCTCGACGGCGACCCGGGTGGAGCTGGCGACCAGCCTGGTGGTGCGCAGCAGCACGGCGGCGCCTCTGCCCGGTGACGCCGTTGGCCGGAAGTTGACGTATTGACGAGTGGTGCGAGCGCCCCCGCACTCCGTCGAAGTCATTTCGAAGTCAATCGGCTGCGCAACCGAAAATTTCGGAGTCGTCCGCGGTGGGATCTCTGGACGGGCTTGTCACCAGGAGCGGTGTGGGCCCTGCTCCGCGGTGCTCGGCGCCCTGTTGGTCACGGCCCGGCCGCCCACGCCACCGACACGCGCCCGTGGTGACCGTGGGCCGAGTCCGGACTGAGACGGGCCTGAGAAGCGTGAGATTCCCCGAAGAAAAACCGTCGCGCACCGCTTCTCCTAACAGTCCCCTAATAATTCGGACTTACGTTCCTGCCCGTGACCGGACACGACAAGAACGGCGACGAGGACAGACGGTCGGGCAGGCGGTCGAGAGCGCTGAAGGCCGCCGGTCTGACCCTGGCGGGGGCACTGGTACTGGGCATCGCGGCCGCGGGCTGGGCGTACTGGCACCTCGACAACAACATCAAGAGCGTCGACATCGACAACGCCCTCGGCGACGACCGACCGGCGAAGGCGGTCGTCACACCGTCGGCCTCCGCCTCGGCCACCGCGTCCCCGCTGCCGACCGAGGCCCTCAACATCCTGGTCCTGGGCTCGGACTCGCGCAGCGGCAGGGCGAACCGGGAACTCGGCGGCGGCGACAGCTCGGGGGCCCGCTCCGACACGGCCATGGTGGTGCACATCGACGCGGGCCGTACCAGGGCCACGGTCGTCAGCATCCCGCGCGACACGCTGGTCACCCGTCCGTCCTGCCCGCTGCCGTCCGGGGGCTCGACGGCGGTGGCGTACGGCTCGATGTTCAACAGCGCCTACTCGGTGGGCGGCCCGGTGTGCGCGGTCAAGACGGTCGAGTCGGTCACGGGTGTCCGCATGGACCACTACATCGAGATCGACTTCTCGGGCTTCGCGAAGCTGGTGAACGCCCTCGGCGGGGTCACCGTCACCACCGGCCAGGACATCGACGACGACATGAGCCATCTGCACCTCGCGGCGGGCACCCACCGGCTCGACGGCAAGCGGGCGCTGGCCCTGGCCCGCACCCGGCACGGCATAGGCGACGGCAGCGACCTGGGACGCATAGGCCTCCAGCAGAAGCTGGTGAAGGCCCTGCTGGAGCAGATCGCCTCCACCGACCTGCTCACCGACCCGGCCAGGCTCTACCGGGTGGCCGACGCGGTCACCGCCGGCCTGACCACGGACACCGGCCTCGACTCCCTGGAGGAGCTGATGAGCCTGGGCCGGAGCCTGAAGGGCCTGTCCTCGGACAACGTGAGGACGGTGATGATGCCGGTGGTGACGGCGCCCTCCGACCACAACCGGGTGGTGGCGCGGGAGCCGGCGGCGAGTGAGCTGTGGGAGTCCTTGCGCTGAGGCGCAACAGGCCGCCGAACCGCCGTACGACCTGCGGAAACACCCAATGGGACGGACTCCCGGAAAAATCTCCGAAAATTTTCCGGGAGCGTGTCGATCCGGGTGTCTCCCGTTCGACGCACGGGTGAGAGGCGGGGACGGCCCCGCCCCCTTTACCGAAGGAGTCACCATGCCCCGCTATCTGTCGCTCGTGCGGATCGACGAGTCCACCGCCCCGGCGGAGGGGCCCAGCCCCGAGCTGATGCAGCGGATGGGCGAGCTGATCGAGGAGATCACCAAGGCCGGGGTGATGCTCGACACCGCCGGTCTGACGCCTTCCGCCCAGGGCACCCGGGTGCACTGGGAGGGCGGCGAGCTCTCCGTCACCGACGGGCCGTTCACCGAGGCCAAGGAGGTCGTCGGCGGCTACGCGATCATGCAGTGCAAGGACAAGGCGGAAGCCCTGGAGTGGACCAAGCGGTTCCTGAAGGTGCACGAGGAGCACTGGACGGTGAACTGCGAGGTGCGGGAGATCGCCGAGGGCTGAGCGTTCCTTGGCGAACGCCCGGCATGGGTGTTGCATGGTGGGCTGTGGAAGAGCAGCCCACCGGGCAGCCCGGCGCCGGGCACGCGATCGAGACCGTCTTCCGTCTGGAGTCGCCGCGCATCATCGCGGGCGTCGCCCGCATCGTCCGGGACGTCGGTATCGCGGAGGAACTGGCGCAGGACGCCCTGGTCGCGGCGCTGGAGCGGTGGCCCGTGGACGGCGTGCCCGACAATCCCGGCGCCTGGCTCATGGCCGCCGCCCGCCACCGTGCCGTCGACCTGGTCCGCCGCCGGGAGCGCTACGCCCGCAAGCTGGCGGAGATCGGCCGCGACCTGGAGACCACCGCCCCGGCGGAGGGGCCGGCCGACCCGGAGGACATCGACGACGACCTGCTCCGCCTGGTCTTCACCGCCTGCCATCCGGTGCTGTCCCCCGAGGCCCGCATCGCCCTCACCCTGCGTCTGCTGGGCGGTCTGACGACACCCGAGATCGCCCGCGCGTTCCTCGTCCCCGAGCCGACGGTCGCCCAGCGGATCGTCCGCGCGAAGAGGACGCTGGCGACGAGGAACGTCGCCTTCGAGGTGCCGTACGGCCCCGACCGCGAGGCCCGTCTCGGCTCCGTCCTCGACGTCATCTACCTGATCTTCAACGAGGGGTACGCGGCCACGGCCGGGGACGACTGGCTGCGTCCCGCCCTGTGCGAGGACGCCCTGCGCCTGGCCCGCCTCCTCTCCTCCCTCATGCCGAAGGAGCCGGAGGTCCACGCGCTGACCTCCCTCCTGGAGTTCCAGGCGTCCCGTGCCGCCGCCCGCACCGGTCCCGATGGCGAGCCGGTCCTCCTCAAGGACCAGAACCGCGGCCGCTGGAACCGCATGCTCATCGCCCGCGGCATCAAGGCCCTCGCCCGCGCGGACGCCGCTTCCACCGCCGCCCCCGGCCCGTACGCCCTCCAGGCGGCGATCGCCGCCTGCCACGCCCACGCGTACTCCTACGAGGAGACCGACTGGGCGGCCATCGCGGCCCTCTACGGCCTGCTCGCCGGGCGTGCCCCGTCCCCGGTCGTGGAGCTGAACCGCGCCGTCGCCGTGTCGATGGCCGACGGGCCGGGCCCGGCCCTGGAGATCGTCGACGCCCTCCGCGCCGAACCCGCGCTGCGCGACTACCATCTGCTGCCCAGCGTCCGCGGCGACCTGCTGGCCCGCCTCGGGCGTACGGCGGAGGCGCGTGCGGAACTCGTCCGGGCGGCAGGGCTGGCACGCAACGAGCGGGAGCGGCAGCTGCTGCTGACCAGACTCCGTTCCCTGCCCGGTCAGTGAGGCGCGCGGCCGCCCTCGTGTGAGCCCGGTCGTCGGCGGGCCGGACCCGTCCCCGCTGCGGGCACGGCCACGCACCAGGCACTCAGCCGTTCACGGGCGCCCCGAGCAGCATCGTCGGGGCTCCCGCGACGCGGGTGAGGAACACCGTCGCCGAGTTGGGCCCCTGGGGCTTGACCTTCCGCCGCAACTCCTCGGGCTCCACGGCCGACCCCCGCTTCTTCACGGTCAGCGTGCCCACCTCCCGCTCCCGCAGCAGAGCCTTCAACTTCTTCACGTTGAAGTGGAGTTGATCGGTGATCTCGTAGGCGGACGCGTACGGCGTCGGCCGCAGCTCGTCCGCCGTGACGTAGGCGTTGGTCTCGTCGACGCGCCCGCCGCCGACCGACTCGGCGACCTCGGCGACCAGATGCGCCCGGATGACGGCCCCGTCGGGCTCGTACAGGTACCGTCCCACGGGCCGCACTTGGGGATCCGGCAGCCCCCGTCCGAGCAGCGTCCGCGGCCCCGGCAGCAGCGTGGCCCGCACGGCGCCCGGCCGGAGCCCGGCCCCGAACCACAGCACCGCCTCCTTCACGTCCCCGCCGTCGGAGATCCACTCGGCCTCGGCGCCGGCCGGGACCGTCTCGTGGGGGATGCCGGGGGCGATCTTCAACGCGGCGACGCGGGCCGCCGACGCGGCGCCCACCGCCCACGACAGCGGCGGGGAGTACGCCTCCGGATCGAAGATCCGTCCCCGGCCTCCACGCCGTGCCGGGTCGACGAACACGGCGTCGTACGCGGCCGTGTCGACCTCCGTGACGTCCGCCTCCCGGACCTCGATGAGCCCGGCCAGCCCCAGCGCGTCCGCGTTCGCCCGGGCCACCTGCGCCGTCAGCGGATCCCGGTCCACCGCGAGCACCTGGATCCCGGCGCGCGCGAGGGCGATCGCGTCACCCCCGATGCCGCAGCACAGGTCGGCGACGGAGGTGACGCCCAGGTCCTTCATCCGTCGGGCCCGGTACGCCGCCACGCTCGTCCGTGTGGACTGCTCGACCCCGTTGGGGGTGAAGAACATCCGCTCGGCGTCCTCCGTCCCGAACTTGGCCGCCGCGCGCTGCCGCAACCGGGCCTGGCCGAGGGCCGCCGACACCAGCTCGGCGGGGTGCTCGCGGCGCAAGCGGGTGGCGACGGCGAGTTCGTCGGCGGGGGCCGTGCCGCGGACCTCGTCGAGGAGGGCCCGGCCCTCGGGGGTGAGCAGTGAGCGGAAGGGGAGGAGGTCGTTCACCGGGTCATTGTGGGCCAGTCGGTGGACGGATCGCCTCCGGCGGCGGTGTCGGCCGGGGTTCGGGGCCGGGGCCTGCGAGGATCCGGCACCATGCGAGCAGTCGTACAAAATGACAAAAATCGGGTCTTCAAGAGGGCCGGTGTCCGTGCCGCCATCGCCGCGCTCGCCGTCGCCGCCGGAGTCTCCGGCTGTGCGGGGCAGGGCCAGGACAGCGGTGTGCGGCCGGCTCCGGGCCAGCAGAACCTCCAGGCGCCTCCCGCCCGCGCCCTCGACTCCTACGCCGCCCGTCTGAAGACCGACCGTGCCGCCCTCGCGGCCGCCGCCCGGCAGTGGGGCCTGGAGCAGGTGCCCCTGATGCCGCCCGCGCCGCCCGCCCACAAGCCGAAGATCAAGGCCCGTGACGGCTTCGAGGTCGACGGCCAGGAGGAGGACAACCTCCCCCCGGTCTTCACCACGATCCCCACCGAGCAGAAGGTCGTCTTCCTCACCATCGACGACGGCGCCGAGAAGGACCCGGCGTTCCTGCGCATGATGAGCGATCTGAAGGTCCCTTACACCGCCTTCCTGAGCAATTACCTGATCAAGGACGACTACGGGTACTTCAGGGAGATGCAGGCCCAGGGCATCACCCTCGACAACCACACCCTCCACCACCCCTATCTGCCGGGTCTGTCCTACGAGGAGCAGAAGGACGAGATCTGCGGCATGCAGGACGTGATGAAGAAGTGGTTCGGCAAGAGCCCCACCGTCTTCCGCCCGCCCTACGGCAACTACAACGGGGACACCCTGCGCGCCGCCAAGTCCTGCGGGATCAAGTACGCGCCGATCTGGGACGAGGAGGTCTACGTCGACCACTGGGAGTACCGCGAGGACGACGAGAGCCTGCACCCCGGCGACATCGTGCTCACCCACTTCCGGGGCCGCCAGGACTGGGACGGGACGATGGTCGACGACATGCGCCGGTTCCTGAACAAGGTCACCCGCGAGGGGTACGCGGTGGCGCGCCTGGAGGACTACCTGTGATCCGGCCGAGGGCGGCGCGGTGGCACGGAGCGCTGACGGCGGCCGTACTCACCGCGGCCGTCCTGTCCCCCCTCACCGGCTGCGCCCAGTCCGTCGACCCCATCGAACGGCTGGGCAAGAAGGCGGCCCAGGGGGTACGGCCGCACGGCCGCACGGCGGAGCAGGCCTACCGCCGCTGGGGCCTGCAGGCCCCGCTCGCCCCGGCCCCGACGCCCTCGGCACGCCCCTCGGCCTCCCAGAGGTCCGACCGTGACCTGCCACCGGTCCTCGACCGCGTCCGCACCCGCGACCGTGTCGTCTTCCTCACCTACGACGGGGGCGCCGAGAAGGAGCCCCGCTTCGTCGACATGGTCCGCGAACTGCGGCTCCCGGTCAGCGTGTTCCTCACCGGCAGCGTCGCCGGCGCCGGGTACCGCCACTTCGCCGGACTGCAGTCGGCGGGCGCCCGCGTCCAGAGCCACACCCTCGACCGCTCCTCGCTGCACGGGCTGCCGTACGCCGCCCAGCGCGCCGAGATCTGCGGCGAGCAGCAGAGCCTCGAGGCCCGCTTCGGCCACCGCCCCCGCCTCTTCCGCCCGCCCGACGGGAAGTACGACAGGACCACTCTGCGCGCGGCCGCCGACTGCGGAGTCTCGGCGGTGGTCCTGTGGCGGGCCGCGACGAGCGCCGACGGCATCACCTACACCCACGGCGCCAGGCATCTGCGCCCGGGAGACATCGTCCAGGTCGGCCCGGACGAGCCGGCCGGCACCACCCTGTGCGACCGCACGGTCCGCCTGCTGCGCCGGGCCCAGTCCCGGGGCCTGACGGTCGGTCGGCTGGAGGACTACCTGTGACATCCGGCTGACCGGGATCCACGGCCGCGGGGGCGGCAGCCTTCGGGGGGACATCTGGGCCAGGGGACCGAAAACCCCGCGCCGCGCCGCGGGCAATTGGCACTCCGCTTGACCGAGTGCTAATCGCGGTCATAGTCTCGGCTCTGGCACTCCCCCCTGGAGAGTGCCAACAACGCGACGGGCAGGTCCGGCACCCGCGACGACGGATCCACCTGGTCGCCACCTCAGACAGTTAACCCCGTGAGATCTCCGAAGGGGGAGGTCGGATCGTGACGACCGCCAGCTCCAAGGTTGCCATCAAGCCGCTCGAGGACCGCATCGTGGTCCAGCCGCTCGACGCCGAGCAGACCACGGCTTCGGGCCTGGTCATTCCGGACACCGCCAAGGAGAAGCCCCAGGAGGGCGTCGTCCTGGCCGTGGGCCCGGGCCGCATCGAGGACGGCAAGCGTGTCGAGCTCGACGTCAAGGTCGGCGACGTCGTTCTCTACAGCAAGTACGGCGGCACCGAGGTGAAGTACAACGGCGAGGAGTACCTCGTCCTCTCGGCCCGCGACGTGCTCGCGATCGTCGAGAAGTAATTCACCGCGAAGCACACTTAGTTGCTTTGAGCTGCGCCCCTGGCCCCGCGACCGATAAGTAGCCGGGCGCCCGGGGCGCAGTTTTCTTTCACCCAAGATTTCCGAGAGGGCTCACGCTGTCATGGCGAAGATCCTGAAGTTCGACGAGGACGCCCGTCGCGCCCTCGAGCGCGGCGTCAACAAGCTTGCCGACACGGTCAAGGTGACGATCGGCCCCAAGGGCCGCAACGTCGTCATCGACAAGAAGTTCGGCGCTCCCACCATCACCAACGACGGCGTCACCATCGCCCGCGAGGTCGAGATCGAGGACCCGTACGAGAACCTCGGCGCCCAGCTGGTGAAGGAGGTGGCGACCAAGACCAACGACATCGCTGGTGACGGCACCACCACCGCCACCGTGCTGGCCCAGGCGCTCGTCCGCGAGGGCCTGAGGAACGTCGCCGCCGGTGCCTCCCCGGCTGCCCTGAAGAAGGGCATCGACGCCGCGGTCAAGGCCGTCTCCGATGACCTGCTCGCCTCGGCGCGCCCGATCGAGGAGAAGTCCGACATCGCCGCCGTCGCCGCGCTGTCCGCCCAGGACCAGCAGGTCGGCGAGCTCATCGCCGAGGCGATGGACAAGGTCGGCAAGGACGGTGTCATCACCGTCGAGGAGTCCAACACCTTCGGTCTGGAGCTCGACTTCACCGAGGGCATGGCCTTCGACAAGGGCTACCTGTCGCCGTACTTCGTGACGGACCAGGAGCGCATGGAGGCCGTCCTCGACGAGCCGTACATCCTCATCCACCAGGGCAAGATCTCCGCCATCGCGGACCTGCTGCCCCTGCTGGAGAAGATCATCCAGGCCAACGCCTCCAAGCCGCTGCTGATCATCGCCGAGGACGTCGAGGGCGAGGCCCTGTCGACCCTGGTCGTCAACAAGATCCGCGGCACCTTCAACGCCACCGCGGTCAAGGCCCCCGGCTTCGGCGACCGCCGCAAGGCGATGCTGCAGGACATGGCCATCCTCACCGGCGCCACCGTCATCTCCGAGGAGGTCGGCCTCAAGCTCGACCAGGTCGGCCCGGACGTGCTCGGTTCCGCCCGCCGCGTCACCGTCACCAAGGACGACACCACGATCGTCGACGGCGCCGGCAACTCCGAGGACGTGCACGGCCGCGTCGCGCAGATCAAGGCCGAGATCGAGAACACCGACTCCGACTGGGACCGCGAGAAGCTCCAGGAGCGCCTCGCGAAGCTGGCCGGCGGCGTGTGCGTGATCAAGGTCGGCGCCGCCACCGAGGTGGAGCTGAAGGAGAAGAAGCACCGTCTGGAGGACGCCATCTCCGCGACCCGCGCCGCGGTCGAGGAGGGCATCGTCTCCGGTGGTGGCTCCGCGCTGGTCCACGCCGTCAAGGTCCTCGAGGGCAACCTCGGCAAGACCGGTGACGAGGCCACCGGTGTCGCCGTCGTCCGCCGCGCGGTCGTCGAGCCGCTGCGCTGGATCGCCGAGAACGCCGGCCTGGAGGGCTACGTCATCACCTCCAAGGTCGCCGAGCTCGAGAAGGGCCAGGGCTTCAACGCCGCCACCGGCGAGTACGGCGACCTGGTCAAGTCCGGTGTCATCGACCCGGTGAAGGTCACCCGCTCCGCCCTGGAGAACGCCGCCTCCATCGCCTCCCTCCTCCTCACGACCGAGACCCTGGTCGTCGAGAAGAAGGAAGAGGAGCCGGCCGAGGCCGGTCACGGCCACGGTCACGGCCACGCCCACTGAGGCATGTGACGGCTGCCGAAGCCAGACGAAGAAGCCCCCGTTCCGGTACCGGAACCGGGGGTTCTCCCCTCCCGGGCCGGATGGAACTCGTTCTGTCAGTTGACGAG